>NZ_JADJDD010000026.1:0-176605 GCF_016702885.1 Candidatus Villigracilis vicinus | reverse complement strand
GATCTCACCTGTCTGGTGCGCTTGCGATATCAGCCAAGTTTTGGCTGTCGCGCGATACCAACTGCGCAGCATCCACCGCTGAACTTAAGCTAGAAAGAGGCTCAAGCGCCGGACCGTACTCACGTTCTTGGCTGTACTGGGTAGTACCTTCCTGCGATTTTACTCAAGCTCACGGAACGACTATGAAATATGCCTACCAACAACCACACGAAGTTTTGAACCTGTGTCTTCCGTTGTTTCCGACGCAGTTCACAAATTCGGCGAATCCAAGTACGATAGGTCTCGTTGATCGGCATGAGAAGCTCCTCTGGCAAGGTGGTTTGTCGCAAAGCAACTTTACCCGCTTTTTCGTGCCGATCAATGTTCTTTTTGTTAAACTGTCAGGTCGTTAGACTTAATATAACTATCGATAAAAAAAATGAAGATGATTTTAACAAAGAAGAAATTTCGCTTCTAAGACCTACAAGCAAATATTTAGATTGCAAAATACTAAAGACCGGATTGCCATTCGGACAAAACGGCGTTAGTATAACCGAAGGGACTATCTTCGTTACATTAACTGATGGGGTTTATCAATTAGACAATGAGCAATTCACAAAAGCTTATGATATAGACAATCCACAAAACAGAACCATTTTTGATAACAAAACCATATTATTCTATATTTTGTACATAATGGCAGTGTAATGTCACTAGACGACAATAGAAAGCCATCTTCAGTGGCAAAAGATATCCCGGGCACTAAGACTTTTTAGAGACAATAATTCAATCAATTTACTTTCAAATGGAGATCCATTTGGAGATCACACACAACCAGTAAGATTAATCAAAGATATTGCAACACAACAAATTGAATTTATTTACGATTATCCAATCGGCAGCTGTGTTGATGCAAGCACTTTTGGTGAAGATGGTTGTGCAATCATTGGCTCATCAGGCTTAAAAACTTACAAAGGCACAAAACTGATTTGGTCAATTGATGTTTTAAATGGCGCATCAGTCTCTTGCTTCAAAGAAAAAATATATTTTCTCGAAAATGGTGTATTTCTAAAATCTATTTCGTTAAATGGAGAAAATTTAACCGAGATTTGCAAATTTAATTTATCAGGTAGTGTAGGCGACTTCACTATCATAAACGAATCAGAGTTTATTTTTCATCTTTGCTATCCAGAAAACAATAAACAAAACCGCAATTGTCTATGTAAAGACCTTGAACTATAAGACCTCCGAGCGACAACTCGGAGGTCTTATTTTCTACTCACTAGTTTCTACAATCACTCCCCGTCGGCACCCAGATATTCTGCCCCTCCCCGTCCCTCCCCAAATCCGAAAGAGAAAGATGGGTATTTTCCTACGTCTCACAATTCGGATTTGGAGAGGGTGCCTGCTTGGTGGGACGGGTTTATCGATAAACATCCTTGCGGTGACGGACTCGCACAATTTCAATAATCAACTTATTTTCAAAGACTTCATAGACAACTCGATAATCCCCAATCCGAATTCTGTAACTTAATTCCGAACCGACCAGCTTTTTTACTCCGTGCGGAAATGGGTCATTGGCTAAATCCGAAACTGCCGCGACGACTTTGGCAATCATCGGGCGCGGCAGTTTTTGGAGTTCTTTATACGCTGAGTTCTTCCATTCGATCTTATAGGAAGCCATCGCGTTTCAGTCTTTCCATCACTTCTTCAAAGGAAATCGTCGGTTCTTCGCGGCGTTCCGCCAGAACGGCAAGGTCGTTCAAATCTTCCAGTAAATTCTCGAACTCTTTAATAGGAAGGACAACAGCGGTCTTTTCGCCGTTTTCATCGGTGATGTATTTTGCCTGTAAATCTCGCAACTCGATCATCGCGCCTCACTTTCTATTTCAGGTTATATCACACTTCCCTCCCCTAAATTCGACAGAATTTGGGGGAGGTGTCCGAAGGACGGAGGGGGTCACTCCCCCGTCGGCACCCAGATATTCTTGACCTGAGACGCCTCGTGCAGGAATTCGTGACCTTCGCCCTGCTCGCGGGACACCCAATCGCGGGGAAAACTTACAAATTCAATAATGCTATGAAATCCACCGCTTTGATAATTGGGATATCCCTGAAAGCGCCGAGATCGAGCAAATGTCCATCCCCGCTGACGATATAATTTACCTTTCCCGCCACAGCTGCTTCAAGAAATTTGTTGTCAGTTGGATCGGCGACGATTACAACAATTTTCTTTCGGGCGTCACAAATTCCGCATTTTGCAAAAGATACCGGTTGCTGTCATAATCTCGATTTGAGGAATTTTGAATTTGGGACGGTTAATCACATCAAGGTATTCACGGGCAATCGCTTCCGATACGATTAATTTGAATTTTCCCGCTTTCCACTCATCAACAATGATTTTAAACCTTCCGCCTAAAGTGGAAGAGATAAAAATATTAGTATCGAGAACAACCCGCATTACTTACCATCCCGCACAGCGCGAATTTCGGCTTCGATGTCTTCGTCGGTGATATTCATTTCTTTCGCGCGATCACGGATGGATTTAAGCGCTTTATCAAAACGTTCTTCCAGATCTTTTTCTTCAGTGGGTATGCTCAATTTCAGGTAGCGGACAAACGCCAAGACATCCGCCAAGCGTCTCTCTGGCAGGGTGGAAATTTCAAGCATAATGGTTTGCTCTAAATTAGTCATAGCTCACCTCATTAATAAAATTATACCTGTCACTCCCCCGTCGGCACCCAGATATTCTTGACCTGAGTCGCCTCATGCAGGAACTCGTGACCTTCGCCTTGCTCGCGGTCGAGCCAATCGCGGGGCAAACCGTAGCCTGTCCATGTGCGCTTCATGTTCGCGGCGGACTCGTTCTCGACGTGGTAACTGCCTTCCGCCGAGCCGAAGTACCAGACCGAGTCCACGTCTTCGTGTTGGACAAGCGTCTTGACCAGATGGTCACGGTCGCCTGTGACGATGTTGACCACGCCGCCAGGCACGTCGGAGGTGTCGAGCACCTGATAGAAGTCCATGGCGGAGAGCGGATATTTCTGGCTGGGGATCATCACCACGCTGTTGCCGCGTGCAATCGCAGGCGCCATGAGCGAGATAAATCCAAGCAAAGGATTTTCATCGGGGCAGGCAATGCCGATCACACCCATCGGTTCATTGACCGCGACGGTGATTCCGCGCAGGGTGGTCTCTTGCACGGTGCCGCCGTATTTATCAGCCCATGCGGCGTAGGTGAATAATCTTTCAACAGACGCGTCCACTTCGGCTTGCGCGGACTTCTGCGTGCGTCCCGTCATTTCGACGATGCGTTTGACGAACTCAGCATTGCGGGCATCCAAGTTCTCGGCGATGAAATATAAAATTTGCGAACGGTTGTAGCCGTGACGCATCGCCCAGCCTGATGTCCGCGCTTTGTGTGCGGCTTCGACTGCATCACGAATGTCTTTGCGATTGCCGTCACCGACCTGACCGACAAGTTTTCCCTTCGCGCTCAACACGCTTGAAGTGTACGCGCCATCGGGTCGAACCTGTTTGCCGCCGATGTACATCTTCGGCGTGCGATCTATCGGCGGAAGCGAATGTCCATTTGCCCGAGCAACTGTCGGCTGAGAAGGAAGCGTGGGCACGTGTTCGCCCCACTTCTTCTTTTCATCCAGTACAAACTCAGGGCGTGGACGATCCATCCATGTCGGTCTTAAATATTCAAACAGACCTTCACGTCCGCCTTCGCGCCCGTAGCCCGACTCGCGATAGCCGCCGAAGCCCGAAGCGCCGTCGAATTGATTGGTGCAATTGACCCACACCGAGCCCGCCTTGATCTTGCTCGCGACATCGAGCGCGAGGTTGATGTTATCGCTCCACACACTCGCCGCGAGACCATAGCGCGTGTTGTTCGCAAGTTCGATGGCTTCGCTCGGCGTGCGGAACGTGAGCGAGACCAGCACGGGTCCAAAAATTTCTTCCTGCACAGTTGAAGCCGCAGCATCAAGCCCCGTGATGAGCGTGGGTTTATAAAACAGTCCCTTTTCGGGCAGCGCGATATTCGGCTGAAAACATTCGCCGCCTTCGGCAATGCCCGTCTTCACCCAACCATCGATCGTGTCCCATTGGCTTTGGTCAACGATCGCGCCCATGTCAATCGACTTATCGAGCGGGTCGCCCACGCGCATGTGTTGCATTCTATTTTTTAATTTTTGGATAAACTTCGCTGCGACATTTTCCTGCACTATCAGCCTTGACCCTGCGCAACAAACCTGACCCTGATTAAACCAAATCGCATCGACCACGCCTTCAACTGCTCCATCCAAATCGGCATCGTCAAACACGACGAATGGACTCTTGCCACCCAGTTCGAGCGAGAGTTTTTTGCCAGAGCCAGCCGTCTGCTTGCGGAGCGTGCGCCCGACATCCGTTGAACCCGTGAACGCGATCTTATCCACATCGGGATGTTCGACGATCATCGAACCCGCGCTGCTTGACCCGTGATGACATTCACCACGCCAGCGGGCAACCCCGCCTCGGCGACAATTTCCGCGAACAACAACGCCGTGAGTCTTGTGTACGAAGCAGGCTTCAACACAACCGTGTTGCCCATCGCAATCGCAGGCGCGATCTTCCACGCCAGCATCAACAGCGGGAAATTCCACGGGATGATCTGCCCGACCACACCGACGGGTTGATAATCGCGCAGTTCGGTTTCCATCAACTGCGCCCAGCCCGCATAATAGTAAAAGTGACGCGCCAACAGCGGCACATCAATATCACGCGACTCGCGGATCGGCTTGCCGTTGTCCATGCTTTCGAGCACCGCCAGCAAGCGCGAATGTTTTTGAAGGTTGCGCGCAATCGCATAAAGATAACGCGCACGAGTCACACCAGGAGTCTTGCTCCAAGTTTTGAACGCCTCACGCGCCGCAGAGACCGCCGCATCCACTTCTTTTTGTCCAGCCTGCGTGGTCTCGGCTAATAATTCGCCATTCGCAGGGTTGTACGAAGGATAGAACTTCGCACCCTTCGGCGTCACCCACTCGTTGTTGATGAACAAGCCGAACTTGCGTCCATGCTCATCCAGCCACGCTTTGACAGCATCAGGCGCTTCGGGCGCAGGTCCGTATTCCATGGTGTTGAAGATTTCAAGTATTTTGCTCATAAGAACTCCAAGATTCAACCATGCAAGGGCGTTCTGTTCTTCACCCGAAGGAAAACCTTTCATTGTTCTTCCTTTGTGTCGTCGGGAAGAACACCCTCCTCGCAATGACGTAATCGTCTATCCCATCGGCATGTGATGTTTCGCCGCGTAGTGACCTGTGATGTAGTGATACAACTGCCGCTCGATGTCGGTCAACAGGCTGCTTGCGCCAATGCGGAACAGGTCATTCTTCAGCCATTCATCGCCGAGTTCTTCCTTCATCAACGACTGCCACGCCAGCGCCTGCTTCGCAGAGCTGATGCCGCCCGCAGGTTTGAATCCCACTTTGTAGCCAAAGCGGTCGAGATAATCCCGCAGGGCGCGGAGCATAACCAAGCTAACTTCAAGAGTCGCATTGGTCGGCTCTTTGCCTGTTGAGGTCTTGATAAAGTCCGAGCCTGCCATCATGGACACGAGGCTGGCTTGATAGACCTGCTTGAGCGAACCGAGTTCACCCGTGGCGAGGATGGTCTTCATGTGCGCGTCACCGCAGGCTTTGCGGAATTGCTGCAACTCGTCGTACATGGCTTGCCAATCCCCTGTCAACACATAATTGCGGGCGATGACCACGTCAATTTCTTTGGCGCCTGCTTCCACGGCTTGCTCAATTTCCTGAATGCGCTGTGGCAGAGGAGTCTGTCCCGCAGGAAAACCCGTCGCGACAGAGGCAACTGGAATGTTAGAGCCTTGAAGCGCGTGGACTGCATCCGCGACACGGTTGGGGTAGACGCACACCGCGCCAACGGTGATCTTCTCACCATCCAATCCAAGTTTTTCAAGCATATCGGGGCGTAGTGGTTGTTTTGCCTTGGCACACAGACGTTGAACACGCCCAGGTGTGTCGTCGCCTGCAAGGGTGGTCAGGTCAATGTTGGTGATGGCACGCAAAAGCCATGCCGCCTGCCAGTCCTTCTTGACGGTGCGGCGACCTGTGAGCGTAGCGGTGCGTCGCTCCACCGCGCTTTTGTTGATGTGCGCGCCCATGACCCAATCAAGGTCGAGGGGAGTGCCGGGGTTACGAGTGTGATTTGAAGTCATAAGATATGCCTTTTTCAAAGTTGTCGTACAAATCTATTATACAGTGAAAGAACAAGCAAATTCGCCACCAAGACTCAAAAGCACAAAGGCGCAAAGTCTCTTTTCCTTGAGTCCTGGCATCTTTGTGCCTTCGTAGTTAAAAATGGTTTTTTGGAATTTCTAATCGAAATACGTTTCAGGATATTCGCCAATTCTTGGCTCTTCATCGCGGATCGCCAACAGCACTGTTGATTCGCCAGGATAATACAAAATCCCAGACGGGCGTGAGATGACAAAACCATCATATTCCGAGTGCAATACGCCGAGAGATCGTCCCCACGCATCGCGCATTTCCACCAGCGGGTCGCCGACCTTCACAAGATCGCCCGGTTCCTTGAGATGATGAACGATGCAGGCTTGCGTCACCCGCGCCACACTGCGGCGATGAGTAGCGAAGCCGGGATCAACGACCTTGATCCCCGTGATCGGTTCCATCTCGCCGCCCAACATGCCGCCCCAGCGCATCACATTTCGCAAGCCTGCCACACCTGCATTCACCACTTCAGGAGCGGGTGTGTATGGGCTGCTAAGTTCAGCCGTCAATGCAGGGATGCCCACCAGCATGGATACAGCCGCTGTGGTGGCACGATGTAATTTTTCATTAATATATTTTTCTACTGCAAAATCAGCAGTGACGGTGTGTCCGTATGCCTGCGCCATTTCATCCATTTTTGCGCTCACTTCCGCGGCGCGTTTGCGTGCGGCTTCGTCACCTTTGCGATACAAAATGCGGTCACGAAAAATGAATGACAATGAACCATTGCTCATACAGTGCAGGTCAAAATAGAACGAAGCCGAATTCTTGATATCTTCGAAAATACGTCCATATGCCTGCTCTAATGCCGAGATGGGAGCATGATCTGGATCCGTAGAGGTTGATAGTCGCCCATCTGGGAAGAGGCGGTTCGGGTCGCCGTCATGATAGTATGCCTGGCGGTTCAACGTCCTTAAACCAGCAGGGTTCAAAGCCGGGATGGCAACGATCGTACCGCGCATCTGCTTGACCAATTCTGGCGTGATCAACTTGTGGATCACCTGAATGCCTGCGTGCTCGATACCATGAATACCTGCCGTGATCCAAAACACAGGTCCGTCTTCTTGCCCTTGCGCAATGACAACAGGCGCAACATCCGTGCCGCCCACAGGATGTTGCACAAGAACATATTCGCCATACACGATCTCGCCGGGTTTTGCAGCAGCAGTACCAATGGTAAGTGTCATACTGATAATCCTTTTTGCCCAGAATATGGTTCTACAAAAAACGACCCTCCGAAAAAAGGTCAGAGGGTGTCGATTTCAATCGGAAATACTTCAGCGAATGTGACGTCTATTTGATCAATCCATCCGAGATCCATTCCGGATCCGCAGTGGATTTGCCGACATTCCAGGCATCCACAATGTATTCTAGAAGGTCTGTCTGATGATAGCGTAACACCTCGATCATCTCTGCATAGCGTTTATATTCAGTGCGGTCGCGCGTTTGCTCGGCACCAAGTTCTTTATGGACGGATTTAAGCATAGCCAGCGCAATATCCTCATTCAGCTCACGCGCCTCCAATAAATTTCGAAGCAGGCTTAATTTGTCGTTGATACTGGGCACACGAAAAAATTGCAAATAGGTTTTTGAAGCATTCATAATCATTCTTATTATAAAGGCAATAAGGGGTAAGATATAATTTCTGAAAGGACATTAATACTATGAAAATCCCCCCTCCAAATTCCACAGAATACGCTCCTTACTACGATGGGTACATCCAATTCGCCCTAAAACGCGGGGATGTCTCCATCGCCCTGCCGCTCCAACTCGATGAGATGAGAACTGCGCTGGGAACTTTATCTGACCCTCAAGCACGCTTCAAACCCGGACCCGCAGAATGGTCAATCAAAGAAGTCGTAACTCATCTGATAGATACCGAACGGGTCTTTGCCTATCGGCTATTCTGCATCTCCCGCAAAGATAAAACTCCCTTCCCCGGCTTTGAGCAGGATGATTACGTCCGCGAGTCGGGCTCAGATGAAATTCCGCTCGCCGACCTGCTGGCTGAATTTGATCACCTGCGCCGCGCCAATATCCTTGCCATCAAGAATACAAAGGAAGCGAACTTTGCCGAGATAGGCACCGCCAGCGGAAACCCCGTCAGTGCACGGGCGTTGGTCTACATGTTGGTGGGTCATGTGGAACACCACATGGCGAGCCTGAACGAAAAATATCTGCCTTTCGCGTAAATCCATTCGTGACAGTCGTATTTTTTACGGCTGTCATTTTTATTTACAAGGAAACCTCATGCCCTCAAAAACGCATCAACCCAGTGCACCGAAACGACCTCATCCACTCACCAGCCACGGTGTCACCCGTGTCGACGATTATTACTGGCTCCGTAACAAGGAAGACCCGGAGACCCTAAAGTATCTGCGTTCAGAGAGCGATTATCTTGACGAAGTGATGGGACATACCCAGCCTTTACGTGAGGCACTCTTCTCCGAGATGAAAAATAGGATTCAGGAAACAGATACAACTGTCCCGGAGAAGCGAGGCGATTTTTTCTATTACGAGCGGACAGAAGCGGGCAAGCAATATCCCATCTTCTGCCGCAAAGCAGGCTCGCTCGAGGCACCCGAAGAAATTCTGCTCGACCAGAATCAACTGGCAGAGGGCAAATCCTTTTGCGGCATCAGCGGATTCGTCCCCAGCCCCGATGGCACGAAGCTTGCCTATCTCGTTGATTTTGGTGGACGGGAAATTTTTGAAATTTATATCAAAGACATCGCCAGCGGCGAGTACTACCCGGAAGTGCTTGAGAATATTTCAGGCAGCGCCTACGAACGCATGGGCGTGGAATGGGCAAATGACAGCAAGACCATTTTCTACATCACGCTTGATGAAACTCTGCGCCCGGATAAATTATTCCGCCATGTGGTGGGCAGCGACCCGAAAGAGGATGTGCTGGTTTTGCACGAAGAAGATGAAACCTATTATCTTTTCTGCAACAAGACTCGCGACGATGTTTTTATCACCACGTATCATTACAGCACCAACACGCGCGAGTTCCGCTTTATGGATGCGAACGACCCTGCCAGTGAGTTGAAGATCCTACAGCCACGAATTGATGGGCTGGATTATTACGCATCGCATCACAATGGGAAGTTCTTCATCGTCCATAACGAGAATGCGAAGAATTTCAAGGTAAGCCTTGCACCGGTTGAGAACCCGGGCAAAGAGAATTGGACAGATATTCTGACGCATCGCGAAGATGTGTTGGTGGAAGGTGTGGATACCTTCGAGAATCACATCGTCGTTCATGAACGCAAAGGCGGATTGAAACAATATCGCATCAGCGCTGTGGATGGGCTGAGCAATGTTCGCTATGTTCAATTCCCCGAACCGACGTACAGCGTCTACCCCGAAAGCAATGTTGCTTTTGAAACAAATTTATTGCGCCTGCGCTATTCCTCTCTCATTACGCCATTCACCATTGTAGATGTCAACATGGATACTGGCGAATGGGATGTAAAGAAGGAGGAAGTCATCCACGGGTTGGATAAGAAAAATTATGTGATGGAACGCATCCATGCCACCGCGCCCGATGGAACACAGGTGCCGCTATCTATTGCGTATCGCAAAGACCTGCAAAAGAAAGATGGGACAAATCCAGCGTTGATGTATGGCTATGGTTCTTATGGCGCGACGATTGATCCCTACTTCGACTCCAATCGCTTCAGCCTGATCGACCGTGGCTTTGTGTACGCCATCGCACACATCCGCGGCGGATATGACATGGGACGGGAATGGTACGAAAAAGGCAAGATGGAATTCAAGCGCAACAGCTTCACAGATTTCATTGCCTGCGGAGAGCATTTGGTCAAAGAAGGCTATGTCGCCAAAGATAAGCTTGCCATTCAGGGCGGCTCGGCTGGCGGATTACTCGTCGGCGCTTGCATGACGATGCGTCCGGATCTCTTCAGGGCAGTCATTGCCAAAGTGCCGTTCATGGATGTGGTCACGACGATGGAAGATGCCAGCATTCCACTCACAACACAGGAATACGATCAATGGGGCAACCCGGAAGATAAGGCGATGTTCGAGTACATGCTTTCCTATTCCCCATATAACAACCTGCAAAAAACGGACTATCCCAACCTGCTCATCACTACCGGCTTGAACGATCCGCGTGTCTCTTTTTGGGAACCTGCCAAGTTCACAGCAAAATTACGCGAGCTAAAAACAGATGATAACCTGGTCATCTTCTACGTCAACTACGACTCTGGTCACGCCGGGGCAAGTGGACGTTATGACTACATCAAAGAGATCGCGCTAGATTATGCGTTCTTGTTGGATCGAATGGGAATAAAATAAAGTAATAAATAAAAAGACCCTCGAAAAAACTCGAGGGTCTTTTTGATTCAAAATTTATTTACGCAGGTTGAGCTGCTTTCGCAACGGCATCTTCCACCATCTTGGTGGTCAGCGATTTGGGGCGTTCGATCGGCATGCCGAGGCCGCGCATCCAAATATAGTTGGCAGTCACACCCAGGGCGCGACCCACACCAAATAACACGGTATAGAAGTCGAAGTCACGTACGCCGTAGTAATACTGGAGCGTGCCGCTGATGGCATCGACGTTTGGTGCCGGATTCTTGGCTTTGCCTTGTTCTTTCAACACAGCCGGGACCACGTCAAAGACCATGTCGGCGAGGCGTACCAGATCATCATCCGGGAAGCGCTTCTTGGCGAAATCCATCTGCGCGGTGAAGCGCGGATCAGGCACACGCAACACAGCATGTCCGTAGCCAGGGATGACGTGTCCGCCGTTGAGCGTATCCCATGAGAATTTATACAATTCATCGCGAGAAGGAACGCCGCCAAATTTCTCCTTAACCTCGATCAACCAACCCAGGCATTCCTGGTTGGCAAGACCATGCAAAGGTCCAGCCAATCCATTGAGAGAGGCAGAGAAGGAAAGGTACGGGTCAGAAAGAGCCGAACCGACAAGGTGCATTGCATGAGCAGAAACATTGCCAGATTCATGATCGCTGTGCAGGATGAAATACAAACGGGCAAGTTCGGCATAGCCTTTCTTATCCGACACCTTCATCATGCGCGAGAAGTTCAAGCCGTAATCCTGCTTGGGGTTATATTTGGGCTTGCTGGTCTCGCCGAAATATTTCATGCGGTAGATATATGCCGCAATAATGGGCAGTTTTGCTGTCAGGTCGAGGCTGTCTTCGAGCGCAGCTTCCCAGTATTGATCTTTTTTCATGCTGTGATACTTCGCAGCAAAGACTGAGCCGTTCTGCAAGGCAAGCACCGCCTGAGAAAGCAGAGTCATTGGGTGCGTTTCCTTCGGCATCGATTTGAGCATCTTGAAAACGTAATCGGGAACGTTCGCGCGCTTTGCCCATTCGGCTTCCACTTCAAGAGCCTGTTCCTTGGTAGGAACTTCACCGATCAACAATAAATAGAACAAGCCTCCCACCAAAGGCATTTTTCCGCCTTTTGCTTTGGGAAGCGCCTTGAGCATATCAGGAATGGGCATGCCACGGAAAAGAATTCCATGAGCGGGGTCTACGAATGAAACATCGGTCAGCAGGGATTTGATATCGCGCATCCCACCGATGACCTGACCCACGGTCACGTGATCGATCACTACATCGCCGTGTTCCTTTGCCAGGGATTTAATGCGTTCGCGCCATGCGGGTAATTGAGCAGACAGTTTCTCGTGCAGAATCATGACAGACTCCTTTTAATTTTCAATACAAAAGTCGAAAGCCACATTTGACCTTCGACTTTTGACCTTTGACTTTTATAAACTCACCACGCTCTTGAGCGCTTCGTGCGATTCCTTGACAGAGGCAGCCGACTTCTCGAACATGGCTTTTTCGTCGGCATCGAACTTGTATTCGATCACCTTTTCCATGCCGCCAGCGCCGAGCATAACCGGCACACCGAAGTACATATCGTTCAAACCATAATCGCCCTGCATCAAGGTGGCGCATGGGACGATCAGTTTCTTATCCTTCAAAATGGCTTCTGCCATCTGCACACAAGCCATGGATGGCGCGTAATACGCCGAGCCAGTCTTGAGCAGATTTACGATCTCACCGCCGCCCTTGCGGGTGCGGTTGACAATGGCTTCAAGTTTGTCAGCAGGGAAATATTCCTTCAACGGAATGCCAGCGATATTGGAGTGACGGGTTAGCGGAACCATTTCATCGCCGTGACCACCAAGGACGTAGCACTGCACGTTCTCCACGCTTACGCCAGATTCCATGGCAACGAAGGCGCGCATGCGGGCAGAGTCCAAAATGCCGGCCTGACCAATCACACGTTCACGCGGCAGACCGGTCACCTTCATGGTGAGGTATGCCATAGTGTCGAGCGGGTTGGTCAATACGATGAAGATCGCGTTGGGTGAATGTTTGAGGGTTTCTGTGGCGGCTTTCCCCACGATCTCGGCATTGGTTTTGAGCAGGTCTTCGCGGCTCATGCCGGGTTTACGGGCAATGCCAGCCGTGATGATGATAATATCTGAATTTTTGGTGTCTTCGTAATTGTTGGTTCCCACTACGTGTGTATCTTTGCCGATAATGGGCATGGCTTCCAGCATATCAAGGCTCTTGCCTTGCGGCATACCTTCGACCACATCCAACAGCACAACATCGGCGAGTTCACGTTCAGCGATCCAGTGCGCGGCGGTTGCGCCGGTATTTCCTGCACCTACGATTGAGATTTTCTTCATCGTTCCTCCAATGGAATCGGCGTAAAACGCCATATTTTTCAATAATTCTATCCGAAAGTGACCTAGACCAAAAGTACAAAATGTCACATTTTTGGTCAAAAAAATAGGCTCGCCTATGACGAGCCCATTTATGGGAAAACTTGGGGCTGGCGCACCAAATGGACAGAAGCAACTGTCCCTAAGGCTGAAGCGGGATGGCGTCCGCTTCTTCCTTAACTGTGAACTGCTTCCATTTCCTCGAGATAGCGCGTCGCCTGAATTGCTGCTGCGGCGCCCATGCCCGCCGAGGTGACCACTTGTTTGAAGGTGGCATCGGCCGCCTCCCCCGCCGCAAACACGCCGGGAATGCTGGTTTCCATCTTGTCATTGACCTTGAGGTAGCCGAGGTCGCTCATTTCAAGCTGCCCCTTGTACATTTGGGTGTTGGGTGTATGACCGATGAAGATGAACAAGCCGTCGGTGTCGAAGGTGCTTTCTTCGTTGGTTTTTACATTCTTGAGTTTGAGTGTGGTGAGCTTATCACCCTGATTCACTTCTGTGACAACTGTATTGAGGATGAAGTTCATCTTGGGGTGCTCTTTGGCGCGTTTCTGTAAAATGGCGCCAGCACGGAAATCTTCGCGGCGATGAATGAGCGTGACAGAGGATGCGTAGCGAGTAATAAAAAGAGCTTCTTCGAACGCACTGTCACCGCCGCCAACGATGACGACTTTCTTATCTTTGAAGAACCAGCCATCACAGGTGGCGCAATAAGAAACGCCGCGACCGGTCATCTCTACTTCTCCAGGGACGTTGAGATGTACGGGGCTGGCACCGGTGGCAATGATGACGCTTTCGGCATAATAATCGCCGCTGTCGGCAGTCACCTTGAATGGGCGCTGGGAGAAGTCCACTTCGTGCGCCATATCGAATTCAACCTTCGCGCCGAAATGTTCCGCCTGCTTTTGGAAAAGCTCGCCGAGTTGCGGTCCGCCCACGCCTTCGGGAAAGCCGGGGTAATTTTCGATGGTGTGTGTAAGTGCAGCCTGCCCGCCCAGCTGCATACCGGTAAGCACCACGGGGGCGAGTTCGGCGCGGGCAGCATACAAAGCTGCCGATAAACCTGCGGGACCTGCGCCAAGGATGAGAACTTTTATGTGTCGATTATCTGTCATGGTTTCCTGCCAAATTATGATTTATTTCATCTTTGAGACGATGGGGTGAAGTCACTTATTACTGGATGCATTTTATCAGATGCACAAGGCAGGAAAAGGTTGCAAATTCGGCGATTGACGGCTGACCATAGACGATGGACGACCCAAACCATCCATCATCTATGGTCTATCGTTCGTTGTCCATTAACACTCCTCCAACGCAACCTCCACAGTCTCCACAATCTCTGGCGTGGATGTCCACATTTCCTCCATAATGAGATGTTAAATTCCAAGTACTTATCACCCAAGGAGAGTCAATTCATGAAAGCCGTTGTATATCATTCCTATGGTTCACCCGATGTTTTGAAGGTTGAAGAAATAGAAAAGCCCACTGTCACGGAGGATGGCGTGCTGGTTCGTATCCATGCTTCGTCGGTTAACCCGGCAGAGTGGTATGGAATGACAGGTCTGGTCGTTGCCCGTTTACAAAGCGGCTTGTTCAAACCCAAAGACTCACGTATTGGCGGAGATTTTGCCGGAGTGGTAGAAGCGATCGGAGGCAAAGTAACCCACCTCAAGCCCGGTGATGAAGTGTATGGTGGAAGAAATGGTGCATTTGCCGAATATGTCAGCGTGATAAATGCTGTGGTGCGCAAACCGGTCAACTTGACATTTGAAGAGGCGGCAGCCGTTCCCACAGCGGGGATCACCGCCTTGCAAGGGTTACGAGATCACGGAAAGGTAAAACCCGGGGATAAGGTATTGGTCAACGGCGCGGCAGGAGGCGTGGGCACGTTCGCAGTGCAAATCGCCAAAGCCCTCGGCGCAGAAGTGACCGGCGTGACCAGCACCAAAAATGTGGAGTTGGTCCGTTCGCTTGGAGCGGATCATGTGGTCGATTACACCAAAGATGATTTCACTCGCGCCGGCAAGCAATACGATCTAATTTTTGATATTGCCGGAAGCCGAACCTGGAAAGAATACAAGCGGGTCCTCAAACCGAATGCTAATTTTGTGATCGTCGGTGCGCCAAAAGGAAATAAAGTACTGGGTCCGCTGGCACGGATTTTCAATTTGAAACTTGCAAGTATCGGCGCCAGCCAAAAGATATCTTTTTTCATTGCCCAGTTCAACCGTCCCGATCTGGATATTTTGCGAGAAATGATCGAAAGCGGAAAAGTGAAACCAATAGTCGAAAAGGTCTATCCCCTGGCAAATGTGGTTGAGGCAATGACGCATTTAGGAACGGGACATGCACGCGGTAAGATTGTGTTAAAAGTGAAGTAGAAGATAAAAGAAGGAACCGTATGAGACTCAATATGCTGAAATATCATTATGGCAACCTTTCTTAATTTTATGGCGTTGACAGTAGATCAGCAGGGTTACTGGAAGAAACTCAGAAGAAGATGGAAACGCCATCCATACCCATCGAACATTGTCCGCTTCTCTGCTAACATTTTTCCTACATTCCCTCCACAATCCCTCACCCACCCATCCATATTTCCTCCACAATGGATTGATACATTTAGCGCATAGGAACAAACCAAATCAAAATCCTATTGAGAGGTAAAAATGAAAAAAGGTCCATTTATTGTATTTCGCGTTCTCGGTCTTCTGCTTGTACTTGGGTTGATCGCAGGCGCAGGGGCGTTTGGCTTCAAAGCCGGGATGATGCGTGGCATCGAACAGGCACCCGAAGTAGCCGCCGCCATTGAAAAAGCCGCTGAGGACGGTCAGCCTGCCGCACCGATGTATGGTCACGGATACGCCTATGGCTACCCGCAACCTTATGGTTTTGGTTTCCATCACCACTTCAATCCTTTTGGCGCGATCTGCGGCTCAATATTCTTTCTCTTTCTGTTCTTCGGCTTCATGAAGATGATGTTCTTCCGCCGCATGAGACATGGCTGGGGTCACCACGGACATCACGGTCCTTGGGGCAAAGGCTGGGAAGGTAACGTCCCACCGCCTTTCGAAGAGTGGCACAAACGCGCTCACGGTGAAAAGCCTGCCGAAAGCAACAGCGAAGAATCGGACAAGCCTGAAGAAAAGTAACCCGTGACGTAAAAAGAGACGAGTAACGTGGAGAAGCACAAGTCTTTCCCCGTTACTCGTCCCATCTTTCAATATTCCTCATTATTCATTCTGCATTTATACTCCCCCCATGCCTGAACTTATCCTCGTTGTTGATGATGAACCCAAGATCGTACGCATTGCGCGTGACTATCTGGAGAAGAACGGCTTCCGCGTCACATCCGCTGCGGACGGTCAATCTGCGCTGACAGTTGCACGCAGCGAAAAACCCGACCTCATCATCCTTGATCTGATGCTCCCCATCATGGACGGGCGCGAAGTTTGCAAGGTCTTGCGCCGCGAAAGCGACGTGCCCATCATCATGCTGACCGCTCTCGCCGAAGAAGTGGACCAGGTCACTGGCTTGGAGATCGGTGCAGATGATTACATCACCAAGCCATTCTCACCGCGCGCCTTGGTGGCGCGAGTCCGTGCTTTATTGCGCCGTTCCAAAGGCGAGATCAAAGCGCCCAGCCTTATCCGTCTCGGCGGCTTGGAAGTGGACCCGGATCGTTACTCGGTCACCTTTAATGGCAGCCCCATCAAACTGACGCCCAACGAGTTCAAACTCTTGCAATTGCTTGCCAGCCGTCCCGGGCAAACCCTCACCCGCGAACAACTGCTGGACGATCTACACGGCATTGCTTCCAGCTTCGACCGCAGCATCGACTCGCACATCAAGAATTTGAGAAAGAAACTCGAAAGCGCTTCAGGCGAATCCATGATCGAAACGGTTTACGGCATTGGATATCGCTTTTTAGAGATCAAATAAACATACCATGCGCCCGCCCTTTCCAAGACACCTCCCCCCTCCTCATATGCGTCGCAGCGGACGGCGATTTTTTCCATTCGCAATTTTCTTTATCAGTACATTGACGCTTTTCATTGGAGGCACAGCGGCTGCTTTATATTGGGCATTCTCAGAATATTCAGGCTTCAGGAATATTTGGTTATTGGTATGCGGCGCACCGGTGGCAGTGGTGGTCGTTGCCGTACTCACCCTTTTTACTTTATATACGCGCTTCGGTGAGCCGCTCAGCGGTATTTTCAACGCCATCGATTCGGTTTCAGAAGGCAATCTCTCGGTCCGCGTGAAAGAACATAATTCAGATGTGTTCAGCGAGTTGATCAAGCGTTTCAATAAAATGGTCGAAGAACTCGAACGTGCCGATAAGCAGCGCCGCAATCTCACCGCCGACATTGCCCACGAGCTTCGCACGCCTTTGCACATCATTCAAGGGAATCTTGAAGGCGTGTTAGATGGTGTTTACGAAGCCACACCAGACCACATCAACAACACACTGGATGAAACAAGATTACTCGCCCGGCTTGTGGAAGATCTACAAACACTCTCGCTCGCCGAAACGGGACAACTTCCGCTTCACCCCACCCGCTTCCTGCTCGCTGACCTGATAACCGATCTCACTTCAAGCTTTTCCGCCCAAGCCAAAACCCAAGGCGTGGAACTATTGTCGCAAATTGATGACATTACACAGGAACTCACTGCCGACTACGACAGACTCAACCAGGTGCTCTCCAACCTGATCTCAAATGCTTTACGTCACACGCCGTCGGGTGGAAAAATTTCTCTCGAAGCAGAGTCCATTCAAGTGCAGGAAAGAAGCGTACGGATCAGGGTCAAAGATACGGGTGTGGGGATCGCTCCCGAAAATCTGCCTTTCATCTTTGACCGGTTCTGGCGCGGCGAAAAATCGCGCACAAACCGAAGCAACAGCGGACTTGGGCTGGCGATTTCAAAACAACTGGTTCTTGCGCACAAAGGGACAATAGATGTGGAAAGCGAAGTTGGCAAAGGAACGACCTTTACCATCGAACTATAAAAAAGTCCTCCCGTTTGGGAGGACTTTTTGCGCCTACGGTACCAAGCCTTGATTGATCTGATTGAAGGTATTCGCGATCGCTGGACCGAGGATCATCAGCCCAATGAACACGACACACCCGCAGAATATACCGATCGCAAAAGCGGGGATCAACACCGAACCGATCGCTTTTCCCCAGTCAAACCGATTCACTGCTTTAACAGCCATAATGTTCAAGGCGGTTGCGTAAATACTTATGGCAAAACTAAAGAAACTAATACATACCCCCACAATCGGTATACTGCTTAGTAAGCTGAATATTCCTGAGACAATCGTGATTGGTAACGTGATCGCTGAGAGCGGGTAGATTAGCTTCTCAAAAGAACCAACCCCGCCAAAAAGTTTTGCAACCCATTGAAACAAGGCAGTAGAAAAAGAAAGTCCAATGGGATTAATGATCGCCATTGCGATCGGCATTCCACAGATCAATAGAGCGATCGTG
Organism: Candidatus Villigracilis vicinus; assembly: GCF_016702885.1. Lineage (NCBI taxonomy): Bacteria > Bacillati > Chloroflexota > Anaerolineae > Anaerolineales > Candidatus Villigracilaceae > Candidatus Villigracilis > Candidatus Villigracilis vicinus. The sequence continues at coordinate 158,090 of NZ_JADJDD010000026.1, read as the reverse complement.
CCCATATCATTTGAGCTGCCGCCTCCTTGAATAAGTGATTGTATAGCAAAACCGATGCCGAGCATAATTCCGCTAATAAGCCCCGCGATCACAGCCCAAATAAGCGCAGTTTGGACCTTTGCATCAGGGCTTTCTGAAATTTCAATAAACGTCTGTTCGTTTGGCTTTGTAACTGCCATGATCCAGGTTTGAACCCAACCAGCAGGACCCGGTTTTGATTCGGTTACAGGGGTATTCGAGGGCATTTGCTCCATTTTCATTCTCCTTAATTGGCTTGACTTTGGTTTTATTTTACGGGCATTTTATCGAAATCAACCCGCCTTAACCCAATTGTAACAAACAAGGCGTAAAAGTAAGAGAGACTCACGTTTGAGTTGACATCTCTTGAATATTCAACGGATGGTGGGTAAAAATAATCGCCCTACGGGTACTTTTAAAAGATTTCTAAAAAGTTTTTGTGAAAAATTTCAAGGCACAACTTGGATCAGTGATTTGCGATAGAATAACCGCCAATGGAAATTTCCGAGAAACTTCAGGGCATTCTTGCCACCCTGCCCACCAAACCAGGCTGTTATCTGTATCGCAACGCCGAAGGGACGATCATCTACGTCGGCAAAGCGATCAATTTAAAGAACCGCGTGCGGAGTTATTTCCACGCGGATTCAAGCCATGACAACAAGACCCGCCGCCTGGTGCGGGATATTACGGATATTGAGTGGATCGTGGTCGGGTCGGAACTTGAGGCGCTCATCCTCGAGATGAACCTCATCAAGAAGCACCGTCCGAAGTACAACATCCGCCTCAAGGATGACAAGCGATATCCATACATCAAGATCCATTGGAATGAAGCGTTTCCAAAGATCACCGTTACCCGTCAAATGGAAGAGGATGGCTCGCGCTACTTCGGTCCTTACACCTCGGCATGGGCGGTGTATCAAACATTGGAAGTGCTGCGCAAGATATTCCCCTACCTGACCTGCGACCGTGAAATTAACGGCAATGACCCGCGGGCATGTTTGTATTACGACATCAAGCTGTGTACTGCCCCGTGTATCGGCGCTATTTCAAAAGATGGCTATCGTCAAATGATCTCGGACCTGATGGAATTTCTCAGCGGTCATAGCGAGCCTGTCATTCAACGGGTTCAGGGCGAAATGCAAAAAGCCTCGGACGAGATGCGTTTTGAAAAAGCAGCCGCCCTGCGTGACCAACTCAAAGCCATGCAATCCATCATCGAACGACAGAAGATCATCTTCGGCACCGATTATGCCGATTCAGACGTTATAGCGATGGCACGCGAAGACGGTGAAGCCTGTGTGCAGATATTCTTCATCCGCGGCGGCAAATTGATCGGGCGCGAGTACTTCATTCTCGAAGGCACAGAAGATACAACTGATAACCAGGTCATGGAAGAGTTCGTCAAACAGTTCTACACCGAGGCGGCAAACATCCCGGAACAGGTCATGCTGCCTCAGGAGTTGGAAGAGCGCAAGATCATCGCGCAATGGCTTAGGTCCAAACGCGGCGGGCAGAAAGTGGAATTGTTCGTACCCAATGAAGGTCAACCCAAGGACCTCGTGCAAATGGCTTCAGAGAACGCATCTGAAACCCTGCAGGCCCTGCGCACACAGTGGCAGGCAGACGCCCACCGGCAGGAGCAGGCGCTTGCGGATCTGCAAACTTACCTGAATTTATCTTCCCCGCCCAATCGAATTGAGTGTTACGATGTGAGTCACACACAAGGTGTGGCAACCGTTGGTGCAATGATCGTATTTGAACAAGGAGTGCCTGCCAAACGGCTGTACCGCAAATTCAACATCGACAGCACCAGCATTGGCGCACCGGATGATTTTGCCTCGATGGAAGAGATGCTCACCCGCCGCTTCCGGCGTTGGAAAGGCTCACAGGAAAAAGAGGCAGAGGTCGGGTCGAAAAAAGACGAGGCGTTCTCCTTCCTCCCAGACCTGATCATCATCGACGGCGGCAAAGGTCAATTGGGCAGGGTCGTCAAAGTGATGGAAGACTATGGGTTGATGGGCGTTGTGCCGGTAGTGGGGCTTGCCAAGCAGGAAGAGGAGATCTTCTTCCCGCACAAAAGCGAGCCGTTGCTGCTCCCCCGTCACTCACAGGGACTTTACCTCGTACAACGTGTCCGCGACGAAGCCCATCGCTTCGGGATCACGGCACATCGGAAAAAGCGCACAAAATTGGGGCTGGCTTCCCAGCTTGATTCCATTCCGGGCATTGGTCCCACACGCCGAAAAGCGCTCTTGAAACATTTTGGCTCCATGGATAAGATTAAGGAAGCAAGCATCGAAGAGTTACTGGTGGTAAAAGGCATGAACGAAACAGCCGCCAAAAATGTAAAGGCGAATTTGGAATGAAAGAAGTTTGGGTCGTTGACGATGATGAAGAAATGGCTCGTGCGGTCAGTTTGATGTTAAAACTGCTCGATTATGAGTCGAAGCATTTTCTAGGTCCGCGCCCGGCGGCGCAGGCATTACTGGCAGGTAAACGCCCCGACCTGCTGATCCTTGATATCAACATGCCTGAAGTGACCGGGTTGGACATGCTTGAATTTCTGCGCCGCAGACCGGAATGGAAGCGGCTGCCGGTCATCATGCTCAGCTCCGAAGCTGCCGATATTATGGTGGACAAAGCCATGAAGCTCGGCGCGGACGGGTACGTGATGAAACCTGTTACAATCGAGGAACTTGAGAAGGCAATGGCTCAAGCTTTCTATAAAAATCTATAAGGTGAATTGAAATGGCTGGAAAAAATTCAAAATCTCAAAAACAAAATAAATTAATGGAAGATAGCGTCGCAAAGCGTCAAAAAACAGCACAGATCCTGTTCGCTGCCTTCGCCATCATCCTGATCATTTCCATGGTGCTTTCCGCAGTCGCTAAATACTAGCGCTGGTTTTGTTTTGATTCCCCGCGCGGCGCCTACCCGGTGCCGCGCTTTCTTGTGCAAATTTACGGAAAACCAACCATTAATGGTAGACCTTGGTCTATCGTCACTTATTTGAGGAACCATGCTCGATAAATTACAAGCCATCGAAGAAAAATTCGAACAACTCGGCAACGAACTGCTCGAGATCGGCAATGACTATAAACGCGCCGCCGAGATCAGCAAGGAACGTACCAGCCTTGAACCCCTGATCGAGAAGGCGAAAGAATACCGTCAGGCAATGAAAAGCCTGGAGGAAGCCAAAACCATCATCGTTACAGAGAACGATGCGGAGTTGGTCGGGCTAGCCAAAGCAGATGTAGACGACCTGACACCGAAGATCGAAATCCTCGAAAAAGAGATCAAAGGCTTGCTCGTCCCCAAAGACCCGCGTGATGATAAGAACGTCATCGTGGAAATCCGCGCAGGTGCGGGCGGTGATGAAGCCGCCATCTTCGCGGCTGATCTCTTCCGCATGTATACGCGTTTTTCAGACAGCCAAAAATGGAAGACCGAACTGATGTCTGAAAATGCTATTGGCGTGGGCGGATACAAAGAAGTCATCTTCGAAGTCAAAGGCAAAGGTGCCTACTCCAAGATGAAATATGAATCGGGGGTGCATCGTGTTCAGCGCGTACCTGCTACTGAGTCGCAAGGGCGCATCCACACCTCTACTGCCACTGTGGTCGTGATGGCAGAAGTAGACGACGTGGAAGTGGATATCCCCGAGTCGGATATCGAGATCGAAGTGTATCGCTCCTCTGGTGCGGGCGGTCAGAACGTACAAAAGAACTCCACAGCTGTACGCCTGTATCACAAACCCACCGGCATGATCGTCACCTGTCAGGATGAACGCTCACAGCTGCAAAACAAACTGCGCGCCCTCTCGATCTTGCGTGCGCGTCTGTATGAAATAGAAGAACAAAAACGCCGCGCAGAACTCGAAGCCGACCGCCGTTCACAAGTCGGTTCAGGCGACCGCTCCGAAAAGATCCGCACCTACAACTACCCGCAAAGCCGCGTTACCGACCACCGTATCGGTCTCTCAAATTACAACCTGCCCGCCGTCATGGACGGAGACATCGAAAGCTTCATCGACGAGTTAACCACTCGCGACGAAGCCGGTAAACTTGCCGCCACCGGCGTCGAAGATGATGAATAAAAAACATGGCGGCACTTAAAGCCGCCATGTTTTTTTATTACCAGCAATGAACCCTGAAACCCTGCTCAAACAATTCATTCCACAGATCAATTCTGATTCGTCAGCATTGGATGCGCAACTCCTGCTCGCCCATGTCCTTGGACGTACACGCACATGGCTGCTTACCCATCTTGACGAGCCTCTGACCCCGCCGCAAATTGCATCAGCAACCCTGGCGTTTTCCCGTCTGACAGCGGGTGAACCGCTGCCCTACATTCTCGGTCACCGCGAGTTCTTCGGGCTTGATTTCAACATCACACCTGATGTGCTCATCCCGAGACCAGAGACAGAACAAATGGTGGAAAAAGCCATTAAATGGCTGGCAGCATCTCCTGAGAGAAGAACCGTCGCAGACATTGGCACAGGGTCTGGCATCATTGCCACATCCATTGCCATGCATGTCCCGAGGGTTCACATCCTCGCCACCGACATTTCGCTTGCCGCGCTCAAGGTTGCCAAGCAGAATGCAGAGAAATTCCACGTCCATCACCGCATCGACTTTTTGGAATGCGACTTGCTGCCACAACACATCGACCCGCTCTCAACCGACCAGCACTTCGACCTAATCTGCGCGAACCTGCCTTACATTTCCACTGCAACCATGCGCTCGCTTCCGATCTATGGGCGCGAGCCCACCCTCGCCCTCGATGGCGGCGAAGATGGTCTTGACCTGTATCGCCGCCTGCTCCGTATCGCACCTGACTGGCTTGCCCCCAACGGCATGATCCTGCTTGAGATCGAAGCCACGCAAGGTATTGCCGCTTTAAACCTTGCGTCAGATATGTTCTCCGAATCCAGCATCTCTCTGCACCAAGACCTGGCTGGTCACGACCGCCTGCTTGAGATCCAAATTCGGACTCAATCGTTTTAATGCTTAAAGATATAATGAAAAAATGAGCAGGAACAAGGGAAAGTTCACATGGCAGGGTCTACTCCAATTACTGACCCACATCGAAACTGACGACCCAAGCATCAGGCGCAAAGGCGAACTGCTCGCTCTGTTCATCGGCTTATGTTGGGGGCTTTTGAATTATTCCGTCGTAAATACTGCGGTTGTACTCATCCTTCATCCTACCTATGAATATACGATCTATCTAATCGAAGACCTGCTGGTCTTTATTCCATTGCACATCTTTTGGAAAATGAATCAAAAAGGCAAGGTCTTCCTGACAGCCAACCTTGCCATCAGTTTTTCGATCCTTGCCGGTGTGTTCTTAAGCGACGCAAAATATATTGAATACCTCATGGTTATTTTCGCGCTTCCGATCGGGATGTCCAGTTTCATCATCCGCCCATCCAGTTCCTTTTGGTATGCCGGGCTCACCGCAACAGGATACACGATCAGCAGCTTAATAAGCGGCTACACCTGGGAATATAATCTTACAGCGGTCATGGCATTATTTGCACTCGCCTTCATGACCTGGGCAACCGCCAACCAACTTGAACGTACGCTTAAAAGAAATCAGACCCTTGTGGATACACTAAAAAAATCAAATAGTGAGATCCAGGCTGCATACGCTACCACGCTTGAAGGCTGGTCACGCGCACTCGAAGTACGCGACCGGGAAACACAAGGACATTCAAAACGCGTCACCGAATTGACCATTCGCATTGCCCGTAGAATGGGCTTTTCAGAAGATATGCTCGTCCATATCTATCGCGGCGCGCTTCTGCACGACATCGGCAAGCTCGGCATCCCCGATGACATCCTGCATAAAAAAGGTCCGCTCACCGAACAGGAAATGCGTATCATGCGCCTGCACCCCCAGATCGCCCTGGACTTATTATCGCCGATCGACTATCTCAAACCAGCCTTGAACATTCCGCGCTATCACCATGAAAAATGGGATGGCACAGGCTATCCGCATGGGCTATCCGGTGAGACCATACCGCTTGAAGCACGCATCTATGCCATCGTAGATGTGTTCGATGCCCTCACCCACGACCGTCCCTATCGCGCAGCAATGCCAACTCATGAAGCATTGGAATATATCAAATCTGAAGCGGGCAAACAATTCGACCCGGAAGTTGTCCGCGTCTTTTTAAGCGAGATCAATAATCGTGAAAACTGAAGTTCGCCCCGCTGCACAACTCCAACCCGCGCTGGATGTTCTAAAAAACGGCGGCATCGTCGCCTTCCCCACCGACACCGTCTATGGCGTCGGTGCGCTCGCATTCGATAATGCCGCCATCGAAAGCATCTACACTGCCAAAGATCGCCCGCTTGAAAAAGCGATTCCCATTCTGATCGGAGACCTAAAAGACCTCGAGGTGATCGGACTCAACATTCCAGATATGGCTTTGCGCCTTGCCGCCCGCTTCTGGCCCGGACCGTTGACCTGTATCATCCCAAAACAGCCAAGTCTCCCTCCAGCCGTATCTGCCACTCAGACCGTTGCCGTACGCATTCCCAATCACCCCGACGCTCTGGCGCTTTTACGAGCTGCCGGACCCATGGCCGTCACTTCTGCCAATATCTCCGGCAGGCAAAGCCCTATCAGCGTTCAAGAGGTTTATGATCAACTAAACGGACGCATCCCACTGATTCTCGATGGTGGAAACACGCCCGGCGGCATTCCATCCACCTTGGTGGACTGTACAGGAGAAACTCCCGTCATTTTGCGTGAAGGTCCACTAACTATGGAAAATTTAATCTCAGCCCTGCAATAGTGCTTGAGCACCAACAAAAACCCCGCTTTCCTGGATATTTTCATCCATAAAGCGGGGTTTTCATTTTGAGGCATTCCAATAAGTTCTTATTCCTCTAATCCAATCCTTAAGCAAACTTCAGGAACCATTAAACTCGGAGTATATAATAAGCATTGCATTCTCCTGATGTCAAACCCCCATTCGCTCGGGCAAGCGGCTGGGGGTTTGGTCTTTTAACTGCATAGAACTTATTCTACGACAACGGCCAGGCAGGCAGCACATCCATCTCCATTTCGGAGACATGCCCAAGTGCATAACGGAAATATCCCGCGGCACCGATCATCGCGGCATTGTCCGTACACAGTGAAATGGGCGGAATGTGAACAGGGAATTCCGTCTGTGCCTTGAACGCCTGACGCAAGGCGCGGTTGGCAGAAACACCACCTGCCACCAGGATCTGTTTTGCGCCAAATTCACGCGCCGCATTCATCGTCTTTTTGAAAAGCACATCCACCACAGCTTTCTGGAAAGACGCCGCCAGATCATGTACGGGGAGCCCATTACTGCGTTTCTTCAGTTCATTTACCTCATACAGTACCGAGGTTTTCACTCCACTGAAGGAAAAATTCCAGGTTCCATCGAGCCAGGCACGGGGAAAATTGAAGCGGGTTGGTTCGCCTTCCTCTGCCGCTTTCTGAATAGACGGTCCACCCGGATACGGTAATTCCAGTAGTCGAGCCACCTTATCGAAGGCTTCCCCGGCGGCATCATCCAAGGTCGAGCCGAGGCGTTGATAGGTCAAATGATCGGTCATCAAATTCAATTCAGTGTGACCGCCCGAAACGAGCAGCGCCATGAGCGGGAACTCCGGCGCAGGTGGAGCCTTCTCTCCTGCCTCATAAACCCATGAAGAATAAATATGCCCTTCCAAATGATTCACGCCAACAAGCGGCTTATCCATCGCAAGCGCCATGCCTTTTGCCATGTTCATACCCACAATGAGCGAACCGGCGAGACCGGGTCCTTGTGTAACGGCAATGGCATCAATATCGTTGAGGGTCAAGTGCGCTTGAGCAAGCGATTGTTGAACGACCGGCGTGATACTTAATACATGCTGGCGTGATGCCACTTCGGGAAATACGCCGCCATAACGGGCATGGATCTCCATTTGAGAAGCCACTACAGATGAAAGTAACGCCCGTCCATTTTCAAGGATGGCACAGGCGGTCTCATCACAGGAGGTCTCAATGGCTAGGATTCTGGCTGGTTTTAATTCGCTCATTTGATTATCTTTTTCTTTCTTCGAACCGGTTTCTTCAAGGTATCGTACCGCCGCCGGACAGCATCCATGGCCTTTTCCCAGACCAAAGAATATAATTGAAGGTCTGCTGATGAGATCTTGCCATCTTCCACGGCTTCCACTACTTCATTCAGCGACTCGAACAAGCTGCGTTCAATATATTGCACGACACGCAATTTCTTTGTGTAGGTCAGGTCGGCGAGCAGTTTGGCGAGCTCCAAATTATATTGAGACGCCGCCGATTTCTGCCTTTCCTGAAACCTGGCAAGCAAGGCAAAGTAGATCGAAACCAGCACTGGACCAAAAGTGAATAATAAACTGAATTCGGTGTAATACCGCACAAAAAATCCGGGTTCATCACTGTTGTAATGGGCAAGCGCACCGGGATGAATGGCGGGAACAATGGTTTGATACGCCACGGGAGATTCGATCCATATCCCTTGTGTGGTCTTTTGGACAATGTCATTTTGATGCTCAAAGATCACTTCTGTGAATAAATGGACGATCTCTTCATCCACATTCGCATTGACGAACAGAATGGTCGGCACGCCCACGATCTTTGTATCTTGCATTGGCGTAACCGGGTCTGCCGCCAGGTAAGTGCCCTTTGGAAGGACATATTGAAACAAAAACGGGTATTGGATGCGCATGGCATCAAATTGCTCTAGCTGCAGAAAGCGGATATTCGTTTTTGCGGCCAACTCACGCAGGCTTGCGTTGCCAATGGTATTCGCGCGGAACATGGCATCTACCTCGCCATTGATAAATGCTTCATCCCGCAGTGTACCATCTTCAAATGGGATCACTTCCACGTCATCGGCTGTGACGCCGTAATAGGAGAGCAGATCAAAAACGGATTGGAATCCGCCGCCGCTTTGAGAAGAAGTGGCGATCTTCTTCCCTCGTAGATCCGCCGGGGTGCGAATATCTGAATCTGTTTTGACGATCATATGAAATACCTGTGGATATAACAAAGCCACAGTTTGCACTTGATCGTTCAATTCTGCATCCAATTGAGCGGTGCCAAAATCGGCTTGATGGGTACGCAACAGGTCCATGATCTGGGTCGAGCCGCCCGTTTGCACGAGCCTGATCCTGATTCGCGGATCGCGATTCTGGACAGCTTTTGCCAGCGCATCCATGATGATGTAACTCTGACTGCCTTCTTCATTTGTAGCGATCACCACCGTCTGAACCCGGAACGTATCGTACAAATAAAACCCGCCAATGACCAGCGCCAGCACAGCCGAAAGCCCAATAAGTGAATATAGAAATGTGCGTGACTTTAACATGTAAAAATTCCTACTACATTAAATGCCGCAAAAAAGATTGTGGGTTTTCCAGAAAATCCCTTGTCAAACGAACGTGTTCAAGGTCTTCATATTTTACTTGTTTTATCATGCCATTCTCAAAGCTGAGGATCTGCGCTTCAGGGAAGGCGAGGATGATCGGCGAATGTGTGGCGATGACGAACTGCGCCTCCTGCTCGACCATTTGCTTGAGTGCCGAAAGGAAACTGAGCTGCCGGGACGGCGAAAGCGCCGCCTCGGGTTCATCCAACAGATACAAACCACCGGGGACAAAACGCGCCTGGAACAACGTAAGGAAAGCTTCGCCATGCGAGAAATTATCCAAGTCTTTGCCGTAGCGGTGTTTCATCGCCGCCAGCTGACCGGAATATGCCGAGCGTGCCAGGTCTTGTGCAAGCTTTGAGCGCCCTTTGTAATCACGGTCAACATTCGTTAATTCTTCTTCCAATTCTTCACGCGTCTCACGCATAGAGCGGGCATAGCCGAAGAAATCCTCGGCGCGCATAAAGAACCCTTTGTGCGTGCGCTTTGTCCATACCAGCTTGAAATACTTTGCCAGCTTACGGATCGGAGCGAGAGTCTTATCGGTCTTTACGCTTTCACTGCCCACCGTAATGGACTCGACCGCACAAGCCAGCGCCTCCATCACCGTCGATTTACCAGAGCCATTCTCCCCCACAAAAAAGGTCACAGGCGCGGTGAACTTGATCTCGGGGAGAGAGCGAATCACCGGAACTGTGAATGGGAATTCGTCTATTTCGCTTTCAGGGAAAGGACGAGGGGTAAGAGATTGGAGATGGATCATTTAGGGACGATAGACCACGGACGACAGAGGATGGGCTTTTTATGAACCATCATCCGTCATTATTATTTCTTCTTCCATTTTTTCATCGGCAGGACAAAATCATACGGGTAGTCTGCCAGTTTTTCCATCACACCATCGGGGCGCACCCAAAGTGTATCTTCGATACGGAAACCCATCCCTTTTTCAGGGTAATACAAGCCCGGCTCGGAGGTGATGATCACGCCGGGTTTGAGGCGTTGGTCATCGCCTGCGGTCAAGCCGCTAAATGGACGTTCATGGATGTTCAAGCCGACACCATGCCCCAAACTGTGGACGTAGCCCTCAATAGGCGCCTTGGTATTCATCGGAGTCTGATGACCCTTCGAGTCAAAATAATCGCAGGTCATCTTGTTGTAATCTTTGAACGCCACGTTCAGGTCAAAGTTATCGTTCAACGTATCATAGATCTCCTTGACCTGGTCGAACAACTTCTGCGCTTCGGGTGTGGTGTACCCGAGGCTCCAGGTGCGGGTGAAGTCATAGTAATAACCGCCGCCCGCTTCAGCAGGATAGATATCAAAGACAATCGTCTGACCGAGGCGCATCAGGTCGGTTGGGTTGCCAGCGGAGTGCGGAACACCCGCATCGCGCCCGATGGCAAAGATGAAGCCGGAAGGAAGTTCCGCACCATGCTCGGCTACCCATAAACGGATCCTTGAATGCACATCGCCCACAGAAAGCGGCGTGCCATCTTCTTTGAGAAGAACTTCATCGTTACGCACATCACAGGAAGTAAGATAGTCGCGGACCTTCGCCACAACTGCCGTGGTGATCTGCCCCATCTTGCGGATGCGTGCTACTTCGTTCTCATCCTTGGTTTCCATGGCACGTAAGAATATCGACTCATCCCGTGCCTCACCAACAAACTCAAGCCCCGGCATCAACTTTTGAAGGTGGCTCAAAGCGCCAAACACCGAACTAACATCATAATGCCCATATACCCCCACCTTCCCCTGGGAAACACCAACATCACTAAACATCATCTGATAACGCAAGGCATTTGCCAGCAACTGATTCCCGTCGGCTTTTTGCATACATTCGTTGTAGTCATACTTGGTATAGGGAATCAGCTTCAGTCCGCTTTTGGCGGCTTCGTCCCGCTCCATATCATTGAAAAAATAGACGGGTTCCTCTCCGCGCTTTTTGATGATGGTGGCATGGCTGACATGTCCGCCACCCGTCAGGTAATACATGGGCGGATTATTTTCGGCGTTCCCAAAAACAATGAACGCATCTAAATCACGGGCTTGCATAATGGCATCGAGATCTGATTTCATTTGTTTTCCTTTTTTATGGATGACCTGGTTTGACCGAACATCTTAGGGCTTTAAGCAGTTCTTCAACCCAACCAATAATGCACCCTCTTGTTCAGGCAGAACAGTACGAGGATCGAGCAGGACCTTATCATTTTCAGTTCTGGCGATGATGGGAGGACTGTTCCTTCTCAAAGCACGCAAAAATTTATCGGCAGATTTCACTTGCAACTCAAGCAAATAAGTGGGGATGGATTCTTCTGGCAGCGAACCGCCGCCCACAGTAGATCGACCTTCGATAACTACGCCCTGACCCAATGCGGCACGCCACGCCTCTGCCCTCCCCTGAACCTGTTTCAGCGTCAGGGACATCATCTTCAAAATGGGGATTTCCCGCTCGGCTTCATCCTTAAGGTAATGTGTGAGTGTTGCAGACAAGCCCGCCAGGCAAGCCTTATCCGCGCGGACAGCTCTGGCAAGCGGGTGTTTCTTGATCTTATCAAGCAAGGCTTTCCTGCCAATGATAATACCCGCCTGCGGACCACCAAGCAATTTATCGCCGGAAAAGAGAATCACATCTGCGCCTGCCTGCATGGATTCTTGTACGGTCGGCTCGTGAGAGAAACCGTATTTGGCGGTGTCATACAAGGCGCCTGAGCCAAGATCATCTACGACCGGAACACCCGCCTTATGAGCAGCATCCACAATATCCTTGAAATTTGGCTCTTCGGTAAAACCAACAATCTTGAAGTTGGAACGATGCGCACGCATGACTAATGCGGTCGGTTCTTCGAACTCTGCGGCGTAATCGGCTGTGCGAACTTTGTTGGTCGTGCCTACTTCTACAAGCTTTGCGCCAGATTGTTTCATGACATCGGGTACACGGAACCCACCACCGATCTCCACCAACTGCGAGCGAGCAATGACCACACGCTTTTTGTTTGCCAAAGCAGAAAGGGTCAACAAGACAGCCGAAGCACAGTTATTGACCACCAGAGCTGCTTCTGCGCCGGTGAGTTTCTGCAAAATAGACTCGGCATGGATCAACCTTGAGCCGCGCTTGCCTGTTTCAAGGTCAAATTCAAGATTGGAATAGCTGCGCGAGACCAGGTCCATGGCATGAATGGTCGCATCGCTCATGGGGGCACGCCCAAGGTTCGTATGCAAGATCACGCCGGTGGCATTGATGACGGGGTGTAGAGTGGACGTCGTCCATGCGGTGAGAGTGGATTCGGCTTGAGTGAGGATCGCTTCAGTGGATGGCACCCCAGCTTCGGGATTTAGTTTGAAGCGCGCACGGATATCATCCAAGGTTTGGCGGAGCGCATCCAATGTGAGTGGGCGTCCGAACCGCGCAATGAATTGCGCGGTTGTCTCGGTTTGTAAGAGTTGTTCGATAGAGGGAAGGTTACGAAGGGTTGTCATCGTGGATCATAGGCGGGCGACGATTGGCTTTCTCGCGGATACGAATGAAATACTCGGCGGCGATCAAGCCGCCAGCCAGACCAAGGATTACGTACAAGGTCACAAGACGACCAAGCTGCAGCCAGGCAAGTGTGGCTCCATACACACCCACCCACATCGCCTGACGAATGAGCACATTGGCATCGGCGGGCGGGTCGGTGGGAAAGCGTTGGTGAAGGAAGTAAACTATGGGAAGCACAGTGCCGGTCAGTGCCATAAGCAGTAGGGCAAAGAACCCCCAACGTGACCAGACAAAGGGCAGGGTCATGGAAACGATCAAATACAACCCACCCCAACCTATAAGCGCAAGAGCAAAAGCAGACAAGCCAAAGGGCTTGAATTGAAGGTGTTCATCCATTTGAAGAATTATACCCGTATCAGTTTTTTTGAATTGAGATGGAGTGAGCCAGTCCTACACACAAAGACCGCGAAGAGAGTTCCTCTCTTCGCGGTCTTTGTGTCGAGATCATTCTTCTATAACAATGGATTCCAACGTAGCGACAAAAGGATCGCCAGCACGAAAAACAAAGCTCCAATTGCCACAAAAATGACGCTGATCTCTGTGGTTTCAGTCACCATGAATACCTGGGTTGGCAGGTTATCGAAGACTTGCTGCAATTCAGCTGAGGTTTCGGCAAGATGATAGGAACCACCAGTCATGGAAGCCACTTCCTTGAGAGTCTCTTCATCGATCTCACGCCGGAAGTTGCCGCCTCCCCCTCCAAAAAAAGGATCGATGCCTGGAGCAAACTGGTCTTGAGATTCAGGCTGAGGGGAATAAGGGTCACAGTTCATTGGGGCAGAGTTGTTTGCAGTACCGAACCCAATGGTGTAAACACGGATGCCGCGGTCTTTTGCCATTTGGGCGGCGTCCACCGGCAAAATACCAGATGTGGTCACACCGTCTGTAAGCAGGACAATGATCGCAGGGACGTATTCCCCTTCGGGCAATGGCACGAACGATACAGAAGAATACGGACTGATCACCGAATTATCAATTTCTGCTATGGCGTTGATGGACATAAGAATGCCCTCACCGATCGCCGTCCGGCGGGCAGTTGCAATGTTCGTGATCGCAGCGGTCAACAAGGTGCGATCCTTGGTGGGAGGTTGGGCAATAGCAGCAAAACCGGCAAAGACAACGATCCCGATCTGAGTATCAGCATCCTGTGATTCGATGAATTGCAGCGCCGCCGCCTTGGCAGCCTCCAACCGGTTTGGCTCAATATCGGTCGAGCACATACTGCGTGACACATCAATGGCAAGGATGATCGTTGAGTTGGTGGAAGGCAGCGTCACAGTGGACATTGGGCGGGTCATTGCCATGATCAGGCTGGATACCGCCAGAAGAAATAAAATAAAGGGGAAATGCCGCTTCCATTGCGCCTGCTTCGGCAGCGCTTCACGGATCAGCGACAGGCTGGAGTAACGCACCGCATACGGTTTATGCCTGCGCAAAATGACAGCATATCCCAGGATCAAGATCGGGATCAAAGCAAATAAATATAAAACTGGCGACCAAAGTAAATCCATTACAACCTCCAGTGCCGACCACACTCCAACTCGTAAAGAGTAGGATGTGGATATTGGCTCTTACGGCACACGGCTAAACCACAATAGCGATAAAATGCCGCCGAGCAGGAACAACAAAATGCTGACAGCAGCAAAGATCGCGGTAACTTCTGTTTCTTCGTAGGCAACTCTTAACCCTGGCTCAATGATTGCATAGGCATTATTCAGGTCGCCTTCTTTTTGAGCGTTGAAGTAGACCCCATCAGTAAGGTCTGAGAGTTCTTTTAGGGCGGCTTCGTTTACCTGGGTAAAAACAGTGAAACCGTTGATGGTCAACTCCACGCCTTCGGTACTGCCGATGGCAATGGTGTGAATGCGAACCCCGCGTTCCGCCGCGTACATGGCTGCATTCAACGGATCTGGATCCATATTATTTTCGCCATCAGTAAAAAGGATGATCGAAACAGACTCATCTGGTGCGGCGGCGGGCGCCGTGGGCACAGGCATATCGATACGGTCCAAATTGGTGATCGGTTCATCGCCGGTGAAGTTGGCAATGGTATTTAACGAAACCACGATCCCATTTGCCAGCGACGTGCCGCGCTGCGGCGTGAGTCGATTTATGGCATCAATGACAGCCTTCTGGTCGTTCGAAGGGATCTGCACGGTGATGCCGCCTTCACTAAACGCCACCACACCAACCTTCACCGTGGGCGGCTGACGTTCCACGAAATCGACCGCCACCGTTTTTGCGGCTTCCAGCCGATTTGGAGAAAAGTCCTCTGCTGCCATACTGCCGGAAACGTCGAAAGCCAGAATAACGATCCCTTCCACCTTCGGCAAGCGGACGATCACCCGCGGACGCGCCAATGCGAAAAATAGGACCGTCAGCCCAAGCAGGAACAGAATGGCGGGAATATGCCGCCTCACCCCCACGTCGCGCCCAGATGCCTGGCGCACCAACCCTAAACTTCCATAACGCTTTGCCATTTCCTGACGCTGCCCCTGCATGTTCAGATACAACAGGACCAGCATGGGGATCAAGATCAGTGACCAGAGAAAGCTCTCCCAAATAAAGGTAATCACATCTCCCGTCACTTTCGGCGCTGACGACGCAGCATCACAAAACTTGCAATGGCATGGATCAAGTCCGCTTCGGTGGAAAGCGTCAACACATCCACACCGGCATGTTTAAAGGCTTCGTTCAATGCCGCCTCACGCTTCTGCGCCGCTTCAGCAAAACGTTGACGAAATTTTTTATCGCTCGTATCCACATAAACCTGCTCGCCGGTTTCCGCATCTTCAAGGATGACATGCCCGACATCCGGCAAGGTCAACTCACGCGGATCCAGCAAACGGATCGCGATAACTTCATGCCGCTGGCTGAGTAAACTCAATGTACGCTCCCAGCCCGGCACGCTGATGAAATCAGAGACGACAAAAACGAGCGAACGCTTTCTAATGGTGTGCAACGCCCCCTTGATCAGCGTGGAAAGATCGGTCAAAGGCGTGCGTGTGAGACGCGGCTGCTTGAGCAGATCATTCAGAAGACGCAACACATGCAGCCGTCCGCTTTTGGCAGGGACCGTATGCTGGAGACCGCTCCCAAACATCACCGCCCCGACGCGATTCCCGTGCCGGGTCAGCAGGCGTGAAAGCGTGCCGACAAAATCGATCAGCACATTCCGCTTTGGGTTATCCAACGCACCAAAATCGACAGATGGGCTCAGGTCCAGCAGGAACCAAGCAATGATCTCGCGGTCTTCCATATATTCACGGACGTAAGGCGTGTCCATGCGCGCACTGACGTTCCAGTCAATGTAACGGATATCATCCTGCGGTTGATATTCACGCAAGTCGGCAAAATCCATACCAGAGCCGCGAAACAGACTGCGATAATCACCCTGCAAATAACCGTCCAGGCGGCGGATCACCTGCCAGTCCAGTCGATGCAGGATGCGCTCAGGAGTTCGCGCGGATATTGGTGTGTTCATTCAGTGGCACCACAGGGACGGGAATGCGCTCAAGGATCTTTTCCAGGATATCGTCACTGGTCACTTCATCAGATAATGCTTCATAAGAAAGCACCAGTCTGTGCCGGATAACATCCAGAGCCATATCCACCACATCCTGCGGCAGGGCATACGTACGACCACGTACGAAAGCGATCGCCTTGGCAGCCAGGATCAAATTGATCGAAGCACGCGGACTGGCTCCAAATGTAATGTAATGTTCGAGGTCTGGCAGGTCTACTGTTTTGGGGCTGCGGGTGGCGGTCACCAATTTGACGGCATACTCGATCAACACCGGGTCAACATAGACCTTGTCTGCCATCTTTTGCAATTCCACCAACTGGTCGGTGGTGATCACTTTTTGCACTGCCGTGATCGCACTCGTCATGCGTTCCACGATCACGAATTCTTCGGTGGAGGTTGGGTAGCCGATCAAAACCTTGAGCATAAAACGGTCCACCTGCGCTTCAGGCAGTGGATAAGTTCCTTCGGTCTCGATGGGGTTTTGGGTTGCCAGCACCAAAAACGGGGTTGGTACCTTGAAGGTCTCACGCCCAATGGTCACTTGGCGTTCCTGCATCACTTCGAGCAGTGCGCTTTGCACCTTGGCAGGCGCACGGTTGATCTCATCCGCAAGCAATAAATTTGTGAAAACCGGTCCGAGCGAAGTGTTGAATTCACCCGTTTTCTGGTTGTAGATGCGTGTACCGATCAAGTCCGCAGGGACAAGGTCTGGTGTGAACTGAATACGTTTGAACTCGCCGCCGACGGTATCTGCCAGCGTCTTGATCGCCATGGTCTTTGCCAAACCCGGCACACCTTCCACTAGGATATGTCCACGAGCGAGCAATGCCACGATCAGCCGTTCAAGCAAATGATCCTGCCCTACAATGACCTTCTTTACTTCGTATAACACCTGTTCCATCGGAAGTTTGTTCTCACGATTTGATTGTTCCATACTTGAGTCTCCTTATTATGTTCGTCGTTGTTTCAGGCGGTGTTCATCCACACAAAACAATCTCATAAGCACATGAAGTATTTATACTAATACGGCGGTGAGCCGCCCATGCCGCCAACAGCGGTGTTGATCGGAACAGCGAACCCGATACCGATAAAGAAATTAGCATCTGTAGGATTCAACAACCCGGTCACAATGCCGATCACCTGCCCGGCGCGATTCACTAACGGACCGCCGGAATTCCCCGGGTTTACCGCCGCATCAAATTGGATCATACCGGGAATGACCACATTGCTATCCGGCATTTTGAACGTACGGTCAAAGCCGGAGATCACCCCGGCACTCATGGAACCATACAACCCAAACGGGTGTCCCACCGCAAACGCCTCATCCCCCACCCGCATATTCGCAGGGTTGCCCAATACAGCCGGAACGATCACCAGCGGCGTATCCAATGCCTGAAGGACGGCAAGGTCGAGTTCGGGCACTTCTTTAATTACCTGTGCTTCTGATTCGGTACCATCTGCAAATGTGACCTTGATGCGGCTCGCGCCTGAGATCACATGCAGACTGGTGAGGATGTCGCCGAACGAGTCGACGATCACGCCGCTGCCCAAGCCGAAATCTGATTCAGCGTCCTGATGCCTTTCCTCCGTCTGGATCAGCACCAGTGACGGTTGAATGACCTCGTACACCTGCGCCGAATATGCCGGAGGTGGAGTCGCTGACCCGATCGCCACTGCAACCGTCTGGTTGACATCCTCCTCACTGAGCTGGTTGGGCAGGACAAAAACAAGGTGATAAATTAGAAAAGCCAAAAGGGCGGCAAAAACTCCCGAAGCAAAGGGCAAGCCTTTCCGTAGAAGTGAAGCGGCTTTCTTCATTCCCTCTTTAAGCCGCTCTCTATTGGACCCGGTCGATTCACTCATGCATAATTCCTCAATGTCGAACTTAAAACTCAAAAGACACTATAAGGGGTTTATTTTAGTTGAAGATGAGAAACTCTGACGGACTCTTTCTTAGCGGAGCAGTTTTTTTCAAAATCCACACATTTGGACGGGGGGAATGTATACTTTTAACCGCAAGAGCAAATCAGACGAGGTGAAAAATGAAGGTATCAGATGCGATCCGGTTGAAGCGCGCAGTGCGGAAATTTCAGGACAAGCCCCTGCCCGATGACGTGGTTCACGCCATCTTAAATTCAGGAAGGCGGTCACAGTCTTCGAAAAATAACCAGGCGTGGCAATTCATTGCCATCCGCGATAAAGATATTCTGAAGGAACTCTCGACCTGCGGCGAATGGGCGGGACATCTCGCAGGCGCAGCACTCGCCGTTGCAATTCTCACTCCCGAACCGACGGAGAAATTTCAGACCATGTTCGATGCCGGTCAGGCGGCGGCGTTCATGCAGCTTGCCGCATGGGAATTGGGAGTCGGTTCGGTGCCAGCCTCTCTTTATGAGCATGAAAAGGCACGCGAGATCTTGGGCTTCCCAGCCGAGTGGCATGCCCGTATCGCGCTATCATTTGGATACCCGCTTGAAGAGACGAAGTTATCCGCGCCGCCAAAGAAGGGCGGACGGGCTGCATTCGAAGATGTTGTCCATTGGGAGAAGTGGTGAGACGATTTGCGATTTTAGATTTACGATTGACGATTGGTGGCCGAGCGCAAGCAGCCGAGACCCGATTGCTGACGTATAATTGATGGAAATCCGCGGGTAGAGAAAGGGTAAAGTCATGGCTACGAAAAAGAAGGCTGAACTTTCGGATCACGAGATCAAACACTTGGAATTCATTCAGGGCGCGATCGGTCGAATGGGGGCGAACTCATTTCAAATGAAAAGTTGGATGCTGGTGGTCGTCACTGCCCTGCTTGGTTCCTATGCCAATACGGGGAGCAAGAACTTCGCGCTGTTGGCGGTCTTTCCAACATTCATTTTCTGGTGTCTTGATACCTATTACCTTCAACAGGAACGAAAGTTCAGAGGCATCTACAATGACGTGGCAGGGATCTCGGAACATCCCCAAGCGGTTAGACCATTTGAGATGCCCATTCATCTTTATAACGAGAAAAAACATTCGTTTTGGGATGTCTTTGGTTCATTCACCATCGTACTGTTGTATGGATCCATTATTGCGGTGCTGTTGGTGATCTATTTCTTTTTGTAAGTCATACAGCCCCTAAAAGTCTCAGTCTTTAGGGGCTGTTTATTCAGGAGTTCAAGATGCTACAGGGGCTCCAAGGACGTCCCCATGACAACGGGCGGGGAGACCCCTCCACGTTTTTTATACTGGATTACTACGTGTTACGCGCATACTATTCAACACCCTCGTCACCAACATCCCGCCAGGGACGGCAAGGATGAAGGTCAACACCGCAGAGACGATCAAACCGATCCCAGCCCAAATGCCGATCCAAATAAAGGAATACAAGATTGGGTCGGTCTTCACCACTTCTCCGCTGGCATCAACGCATTGCAATTCATAACCCGTGGCAGGGTGCTCAAATCCGTTCTCATCACGAGATGTCGTGGCATAGGTGTGGCTTTGGGGTGTGGTGCCTTCGGGGCACAACCATCCGCCCGTGGTTCGGATCGCAAATTCACTGAATGAACTGATCGTTCCGACCACAAAAAAGATGGGGAGAATACAACTGCCAATGAATGAGATCAGAACAAGCCAGATCACACATCCAGAGATCGCACTGGTCTTTACATTACTGCTCATGTCTTCTCCTTTTTCATACCAATAAAAAACGCTTCCGTCATACCCCATTATAGACATTCATCCTAGAAATAGAATCCCCCTTTATATTGATAAACTTGTGCGCTATAATCAAGTTGTCTGACAAATTTCAGGAGGCACCCCAAATGACCACAATTGACCTGACCATTCATAAAGACCGCCGCGCCCGCGCCATTCAACGCGCCAAAGAGCGCAACATCATCATTCCCACCTACGCACAAATGAAAGACCCTTCAAAGATCCCTGCAAAAATAAAGGATGAATTGAAGGGCATCGGACTCTGGGATATTCACCCCCGCAATCTTTTCCGCATCAACTGGCACAACCAACCCACCGCATCCGGCGGGACTTATGGCGGAGTCAACTTCGTCGAACTGCCCTCTTCGCTGACGGGAGTCAAAGCCCGCATCATCGCCATCGTCGGCAAATGGTTCCCCACCGGCGCGCATAAAGTCGGCGCCGCGTTCTCATGTTTGGTACCGCGCCTGGTCACCGGTCAATTCGACCCGACCACGCAAAAAGCCGTATGGCCCTCCACGGGCAATTATTGTCGCGGCGGCGCATATGACTCTGCGCTGCTTGCGTGTGAATCAATTGCGATCCTGCCCGAAGGTATGTCGAAGGAACGCTTCGAATGGCTGGAGAAAGTCGCAGGCGAAACCATCAAGACCCCCGGCTCCGAATCAAACGTCAAAGAAATTTTCGATAAATGCTGGGAACTGCGCAACTCCGGGCAGGACCTGATGATCTTCGACCAGTTCCAGGAATTCGGCAATTACCTCTGGCATTACGAAGTCACCGGTCACGCCATGGAAGAAGTCTTCAAACAAGTGGCTGGCAAGAATGGACGCTTCCGCGGCATCGCATCCGCGACAGGTTCGGCAGGCACAATTGCTTCCGGCGATTACATGAAGCAACTTTATCCCGACGCCAAGATCGTCGCCAGTGAAGCACTGCAATGCCCGACCCTGCTTGAGAATGGCTTCGGCGCACATCGCATTGAAGGCATTGGCGATAAGCACGTCCCTTGGGTTCACAACAGCAAGAACACCGACATGATCACCGCCATTGACGACAACGCCGTGGTCAACATCTCACGTCTATTCAACGAAGAGAACGGCAAAGCCTATCTGGTTAAGATGGGTGTTTCTGAAGACGTCGTCAACAAGCTCGACCTACTTGGCTTCTCCGGCATCTCGAACGTGCTCTCCTGCATCAAAGCCGCCAAATATTACGAGATGGACGAGAACGACGTGATGATCACCGTCCTGACCGACTCAATGGAACTGTATCGCTCGCGCCTGCATGAAATGCACCAGGAATTCGGCGAATATTCCGAAGTCAACGCCGCCGCCGACTTCGCCCGCTACCTGCACGGACAGTCTACAGACAATATGCTCGAGCTGCGCTACACCGACCGCCGCCGCGTGCATAACCTCAAGTATTACACCTGGGTCGAACAGCAAGGCAAGACCTACGAAGAAATTCAAGCCCAGTGGTACCAACCCGATTACTGGACAAGCGTCCAGAAGCAAGCTGACCAGATCGATGAGTTGATCGTCGATTTCAATAAAGAAGTTGGGTTGTAAAAAAAATGTAGGGGCGCGAAAACCGCGCCCCTACGGTTTTAATCCCATAAACAACAAAACCATCCCTGCCATTTGGATCAAGTGAAAGACGCCATTATTATCGAAATACCAAAAGATGCTCTTGCCCGCTTTGCCGGTCGCTTGCACCACGGCAGCGCTGATTGTCACCAGTACCCCGGCGAGCATCCACCCAGCGCCAGCCAATGCAGCCGTAAAGAATAGATAAGCATACACCCCCAAAGCAAATAACATTGCCAGCGCCTCGTAAGCGATGAAGGTCATGAACGTGCCCGGCTTCCACAGGGTGAAAAGGAAGAAGCCCACGCCAACGACAAGCATGAACGGCAGGAGCATACGCGCCGCGCCTTCGCCGCTCAGGTCAACACACGCCCCCACTACGAATAACCCCAACGCCAAACCCAACAGCAAATTCAAGGGCATCCAAATACGGGTATTCGTTTTTTGGGTCATTACAAATCCATGAGCAACCGCCCCGATCAATGAAGAGGCTGCCAGCAGGCTAAACGCCCAGCCCCACACTTGATAACGAAAACCCATATTTATAAAAAGATGTGCCGCAGCCCAGGCTGCCAGCGCTCCTAAAAAAACATCGGTAAGTGCGGTTATGCGTTCGTGTGGAGAGGGGTGGATCAGCATGATTCTTTTCCTTTGGCGAGATTATATATTTGATTGAGCAGCGAAGCGTCTTCAGTGTCCAGAGCGATCTCCCAGACCATGAACCCGCCCAGCCGCTCCTCGATCCCATAGCAGACTTTTTGGCGAATGGTATTCAAACCGTTGAAATAAATGCCGCCGGCTTCATCCACATTTGGCGCAGGAGCATACGCTTGTACGATCTGTGCGTAGGAAAAGGTGTCATACGGCGGCGACATTTCGCGCCCATAAAAGGGAAGACCCAGGATCAGCTTTTCAGGCGGAATGCCCGCCTCTAAAAATGCCTGCACATCCGTCACTGCCTGTACATACGTGGAGTGCTGCTCGCCCCGGTCATACGACATGAGGTGAATACGGTCTACCACAGCAAATTCGCCCAGGGGGAAGTTGGATTCAGCTGGTAAAGCTACACTGACCCAAAACCCGTAAGGAGTAAGTACGGCTTTTGTTTCAGTCAGCAAGCTGATGTAGTTGTTAAATTCCGCCTCTGTCTTGGGGAATTCCCAATCGAAGTCAACGCCGTCCAGGTCGTGAGTTTGTAGGAACTCCAATAAGTGAGTGATAAAAACCTGGCGCGCTTGCAGGCTTGCGCTCATCTGTGCAAAGGCACCGTCACGTTCCCAGCCGCCAAAGGAAATATGAACCCGCAAGCCATATGCTTGCTTAAGCTCTGCCAGCGTCTGCCAGGTCTCTTCAGATAAACGGGAAGTGTCGAGTGTGCCGTCGGCGCGGGGTTCGGCAGAGAAGTAGATAATATCTGTCAGGTGAGCAGCCCAGGCGCGGTTAAGTGAGCGATAATCCGGCAGGTAACCAATGACTGGAAAGTCGGGCAAAGGTTCAGGCGGAGGGGCATATAAAGTTTCCGTCACTTGTGGCGTGGGAGCGGCTGTAAATGGCACAACCGCTGTGAGCGGAGGCTGCGGCGCAGTTTTGCCTACACAGGCGGTCAGCAGGAAAAAAGTCAAAATCGGCAGGGAATGTCGCATGCGAATATTATAATTACTCCATGCTCAAGCCTACGGACCTGATCCTCGTGTGTTTACTGCCAACCCCGCGTGATATGGAGATTGCGCGGCTGCTTGGCTGGTATCGTATTCCGCTCAAGTCGGCGCCGAAAGTTGTCAGTGTGGATTATCTGGCGTTTTACCAACCTGCTTCCTTTGGAGAACGAAGCGGTCAGGTCGAATACATTGCCCAGGTCCGCGGACATGAATTAACGACAAGAGGCGAATTGCTCAAAGACGAGTCTGATCATCCCCGCGCCAAAGAAGAATATTTCAAGATCCAGCTTGGCGGGTTGGAGAAGTTGAACGAACCCATCCACACCGATAAGTGGAAACGGTTGACCTTCCTTTATTCGACCGGTGAATATCTGCTCAATGCTAAAACGCTGAACGACCTGGTGGTCGCAGGAGAGGAACGCAACACCTTGTGGAAAAGCCTGCGAGAGCGCGCTGAGACCGAGCAACTGTATAAAGTGGATATGCCAGAAGCGGACATTCCGCCTGAGGTGTTGATGGCATTGTTGGGGATTAAAGACTGGTGATTGAAGCGCGCTAAGTTGTCCAGAGAAATTGCTAAAGTGAAAGAAAACCCCTCACGAGCGTCCTTGCATGCGTATAATAGAAGTGATACACTTTAACCAATGCCTGCTGATTTCATGCTTGTCACCCCATCTTCAAGCCTTGGTGATTCGGTTCGCCGTGCGTTGGAAGACACAAAATTCTACCGGGTTCATGTTGTAAACAATAAAGCCACGGCGATCGTGAAGGCAAATGAAGTTGGCGTTCCGATCGCAATGCTGGACCTTGCCCTCGGTGATGAATGGGTGCTGGAAATCGGCACCGCCCTGCGGACCATCCGCTCAAGTATCAATCTCATCCTTCTCTGCGAAGAAACCGGTTCCCCACCTTCATTCGATGCATTGCGCCCGTGGATCATGGTTCGAAAGCCATTTAGGACTTCAGACTTTATGAATGCCATCAGTCAACCTCAACCTAAGCCCAGTGCAAGCTCCCCCGCTCCCGCTTCATCAAATACGATCCAGTTCATGCCGTGGTTAAGTGACCCAAATAAAGCCGCCCAACACCTCACTCGCCTGACCTTGGAATCTTCTGCACAGGCCGCCTTGATCACCAAGAAGAGCGATCTTTGGGCATATGCTGGTGGACTTTCTCAGAACGCCGCCAAGGAAGTGGCTCAAACCGTTACCCGCAATTGGGACGGGCAAAAAGGCTCCGACCTGTTGCGCTTTATCCGGCTCGAAAGTACCAAAGCGGAGCACATGCTGTACGCCACCCGCCTCACTTCTGACTCGGTGCTTGCTCTTGTATTTGACGCAGAAACTCCCTTTAGCACCATCCGCTCTCAGGCGGGGCAATTGTTGAACGAATTCGGCAATGACCGGTCTGAGTCGAGAAACCAGGCACCGGCCTACACCAGCGATATGGAAGATGGCGATGATCTGAACATTCCACCCATTGCCAATATTCTTGCCGATATCCCCACACCGAACCCGGAACCACTGACCACTCACGACTTCAACCTTCCGCGCAAACAACAAGAAACGTTCGACCCAAATCAGACGCGTGTTTCGGATTCACTATCCAATGCCGCTGTCTTCAGCCGCGAACCTGCACCTGCCGCTGCGAGAATTAAAGCGCAGCATCCAGCAGCACAAGTAAAACAATCGCCACCGTCCAACACTGCCTTTGATGAAGTGGAAGTGACGGCGCCATCGATCCCCAAAGCCAGGCCTGAAACGCCCGTCTCCAAACCGCGCCCCGGCGAAAACGATTCAACCCGCGAAAGCCCCAGCACCGAAGCAGCGCGCAAATTGAATTCAGAACCGATCTCAGCCGGTTTGTATCATCTGACGTACGCCTGCCTGCTCGTGCCGCGTTTTTCTTCGCACTACCTCACCGGTGACTTGTCTGACCAGCTAAGCGATTGGCTGCCCAACATTTGCGTCGCCTTTGGCTGGCGGTTGGAATTTTTAGCCGTGCGCCCCGAGTACCTGCAATGGGTGGTGAATGTTCAGCCGAACACATCACCGGGTCATCTCATGCGCATTATGCGCCAGCAAACCTCCGAAAAGATCTTTGCCGAATTCCCGCGCATGAAGCGCGAAAACCCCTCCGGCGACTTTTGGGCGCCCGGGTATCTGATCATGGGCGGCTCACAACCGCACCCGCCGCAACTGGTGCGTGACTACATCCGACAGACCCGCCAACGGCAGGGGCTCGATGATATGCCGCCGGTTTCACGCTAACGCTATCTGAAACAAAAGTTCTACAATGGAAAACGCAGAGTATAATTGCTCTGCGTTTTTATTTAGTTCAAAAAATAAATAAAAGTCAGGCAGTATTCCCTGATTGAAAAAACAGACCGGAACCTCTCCATGCCCCCTACCCTTTATCTAATTGACGGACACGCCCTCGCCTATCGCATGTATTTTGCGCTGACGGCTGGCGGTGGAAATAATTCCCGCTGGCTGACCTCCAAGAGTGAACCAACTGCCGGTGTATACGGGTTTGCACGTGAACTGGTGCGCGTACTCGAACAGGAAAAGCCCGAATATCTTGCAGTTGCCTTCGATGTTGGCAAGACCTTCCGTGACGCGATCTTCCCAGAATACAAAGCGACTCGCGAAAAAATGCCCGACGACCTGCGCACACAACTCGGACGCATCCGCGAGATGGTGGATGCCTTTCACATTCCACGCCTCGAAATGGACGGCTACGAAGCCGACGATGTACTCGGCAGCGTGGCAAAACTTGCCGCGGAACAAGGGCTTGGCGTAAAGATCATCACCGGCGACCGCGACCTGCTTCAGCTTGTTAATGAACGCACGGCGGTCTATCTTGCAGGCGATGACCAGACCTATATCACTGATGCGGATGTCATCAAAAAGCTCGGCGTACGTCCGAATCAAGTTGTCGATTACAAAGCCATCGTCGGCGACACCTCCGATAACATCCCCGGCGTAAAAGGCGTTGGTGAAAAAACTGCCGTTGCCCTGCTCGAAAAATTCGACACGCTCGATGCCATTTATGCCAATATGGATAAGGTGGAAAAACGTTGGCAGGGAAAATTCGAAGCCAGCAAAGAGACGGCGTACATGAGCCGCGACCTGGCGCGCATTGAAACAAACCTCAAGCTTAAGTTCAGTCTTGAAGATGCCAAAGTCAAACCCTTTGACGGGGCGGCTCTGGAAACTTTCTTTAAAGAGATGGAATTTAAAACCTTGTTGATCAAAGTGCCTGCCATCAGTGGCGGGATGCTTGCAAGTGAGTCCGCTGCACCTGCAGTAAAAACTGGCAGGAACAAGACCGGGCAGATGACCATGTTCGCCGAAGCAGCGCCTCAGCCCATTGCGGTGATGGTTAAGCCGTCGAACATTGAAGTTATCATTGTCGATAGCGAAGAAAAACTGAAAAGCCTGGCAAAAGAACTCGACCAAGCTCAGGTAATTTCGTTTGACACAGAAACCACCGGCACCGAAGAAATGAACGCGGACCTGGTCGGTATTTCGCTGGCAGTAAAAGATGGGCAGGGATACTACATCCCCGTTGGGCATACAGCGGGGAATAACCTGCCCATTGAAAAAGTTATCAACGCCATCAAACCCGCCATGACAAACCCGAAGATCGGCAAAGTGGCGCACAACGCCAAATATGATTTCATCATGCTGGCTCGCTACGGGCTGACCATCTCTCCGTTGACCTTTGATACCATGCTGGCAGAATTTATCGTTGACCCATCTTCTCGGCACTTGGGGTTGAAAAACCTTTCCGAGTACCGGTTGGGCGAAGAGATGACGCACATCGAAGAGTTAATCGGCAAAGGCAAGAAGCAGGTCAGCATGGCAGAGGTCGCGATTGAAGCCGTCGCCAATTATGCCGCCGCTGATGCCGAGACCACCCTGCGCTTGATGGCGATCGAAGAAAAAGAATTGAATAAAGTAGGCGGACGAAAAATCCTCGATGAGATCGATATGCCGCTAACCGCCGTCCTCGCAGAAATGGAAATGACTGGCGCATTGATCGATACTGATTTCTTTGGGAAGATGTCCCTTGAGCTTGCCACGCGCCTGGCAGAGATCGAAAAGGAAATCTTCGGTCACGTCGGCAAGACCTTTAATATCAACTCGCCGCAGCAACTTTCGGATGTGCTCTTCAATCATTTGCGCCTCGAACCACCTGACAAGGGACGCAAGACCACCACGGGTTTTTACTCCACCTCTGCCGACGTGCTCGATGCGATGCGCGGTCAACACCAGGTCTTGGACTTTATCCTCGAACACCGCGAACTCTCCAAACTAAAATCTACCTACGTGGATGCCCTGCCCGCAGCTATCAACCCAACAACAGGACGTGTGCATACCTCCTATAGCCAGATCGGCGCGGTGACCGGGCGACTCTCATCCAACAATCCAAATTTACAGAACATCCCCATCCGCACTGAAACGGGACGTAAAGTCCGCAATGGCTTTATTGCGGATAAAGGCAACCTCCTGCTTTCTGTCGATTACTCCCAGATCGAATTGCGCATCGTGGCACACATGGCAGAAGATGAAGCCATGCTGGCGGCTTTCCGTGCAGGCGAAGACATTCATGCCACGACCGCTGCGGCGGTCTACGATATTCCATTGGCAGAAGTTACCAAAGACATGCGCCGTCATGCCAAGGCGATCAACTTCGGCTTGATCTATGGCATGTCTGCATTTGGACTCATGCACTCCACGGGGTTAACGCTGGCAGAGTCTGAAGATTTTGTCAAAGCCTATTTCAAAAAATTCCCCGGCGTCAAAAAATATCTGGACGGTATCCGCCGTCAAGCCGCAGAGATCGGGTACGTCGAAACCCTGCTTGGGCGTAGGCGCTACTTTCCGGCATTGCAGTCCAAGGCACCGGTCCAGGTAAAGAACCGTGAAGAGCGGGAAGCCATCAACGCCCCCATCCAAGGCACAGCCGCAGACATCATGAAAATCGCCATGTTGAAGATCCCATCAGCCTTGAAGCACGCGGGGTTGAGTGCAAAAATGCTTTTACAAGTCCATGATGAACTGGTGTTGGAAGTGCCCAAGAAAGAGATCGATGAGACGGCAAAAGTGGTGCAGGCAACGATGGCAAATGCCTACCCGATGAGCATCCCACTGGAAACAGAAGCCAGGGCGGGTATCAGTTGGGGCGAAATGAAAGTGCTGGATTAAACCAACGTCAGCTAGTTCGAGTGAAACGATCGGCTCTGCGCGTGATAAGGTTATAATTACATGAATGTTAAGGACGACATTCCCCTTTTGAAAGTAAAATAAAACCACTATGCCCGGACGAGAAGATATCTTTCAAAAAGCCATGAACGAGGGACATTCCGCTGCCTGGGACCAGGAATGGAGCAAGGCTGCCAATGCCTATCGCCGCGCCCTGGAAGAATTCCCCGACCACCCCAAAGCCCTCAGCAGCCTTGGGCTTGCGCTCCATCAAATGAACGAGGTGGATGAAGCCCTGCAGATCTACATGCGCGCGGTCAAGATCTCTCCTGACGACCCCATTCCCATGGAAAAAGTCGCACAGCTCTCCGAACGCGTCGGCGACCTGAAGACCGCCATGGATGCCGCGATCCGGGCAGGTGACCTGTTCCTCAAACAACGCGATACCGAAAAAGCACTGGAAAACTGGGTACATGTCACCAGTATTAACCCCGAAAACGCTCTCGCACATTCACGCCTGGCACAGGTGCATGAAAAGCTTGGGCATCAACAACAGGCTGCCATGGAATACCTTGCGATCGCCAGTATTCTGCAGCGAGCGGGCAACCCGGAAAAAACACAAGAGATGGTGAACAAAGCCCAATCCCTTGTGCCCGGCAGTGTTGAAGTGAAACAAGCCCAAACCTTATTGAAAACCGGGCAACTGCTTCCCAAACCGATCCGCGCAAAAGGCGGGACGGGACCCATTCGCATGGCACAGGTCAAGCAATTGCAAACGCAGCCTCGAAAGCCCGCCTCCGGCTTGGACCCGGTCGCTGAAGCGCGTCAAAAAGCGTTGACTCAACTGGCAGAGATCCTCTTCGATTTCTCCGATGACAGCAGCCCTGCCGCACAAGATCGCAAAGGCATCTCAGCCATCATGCGTGGAACTGGCACCATCTCCGTACAGTCCGAACAGATCAAAGTAGTGCTGCACCTCGGGCAAGCCATCGACGCACAATCAAAAGGCAACGAAACCCTCGCAGCCGAAGAGATGGAGGCGGCACTCAACGCCGGATACAGCAGTTCCTCCCTGTATTTCAACCTCGGTTACCTGCGCTTCAAAGGCGAGCGCTATGAAAGCGCTCAACGCTTCCTACAGAACTCAGTCAAGCATGTAGATTACGGTCTCGCCTCACGGCTCCTGCTCGGACAGATGCACATCACAAAAGGGTCGATCCGTGAAGCCGCAAGCGAATACCTTGAAGCCTTGAAATTCGCCGACGCCGCCACAATCGCCCCTGAACAGGCTGACGATATTCGCCAGCAATATGAACCCTTGATCAGATCCTACCAAAGCCAAAAGGATGAAGACGCACTTCAAAAAGTCTGTGACAACATCCAAGGGCTGCTGATGCGGGCAGACTGGCGTGAACAACTACACAAAACCCGCGAACAAATGCCCAAACAAGACGGGGATCTTGCTGCACCTCTGGCAGATACGATCCTCCAGGCACAATCCAGTTCCGTACTTGAATCCATAAACCGCATCAACCAATTGGCGCGCTCGGGCAGTTTGCGTTCCGCCATGGACGAAGCCTACAACGCCGTCCAGTATGCCCCAACGTACCTGCCATTACACATCATCATGGGTGACTTGCTCGTTCAAGAAGGGCGCACTGCCGACGCGATCAACAAGTTCAGCGTTGTGGCTCATTCCTATAGTGTGCGCGGGGAAGTGCCGCAAGCCACAAAACTCCTGCGCCGCATCATTCAGATATCCCCCATGGATCTCGGCGCCCGCAACCGCCTCATTGACCAGCTCGTGGCACGCGGACAGGTGGACGACGCCATTCAGGAATATCTTGAACTCGCCGCCATCTACTACCGCCTCGCCGAACTGGATATGGCACGCAAGACCTATACCAATGCCCTGCGCCTCGTTCAACAAGGCAGCGCCAGCCGTGATTGGAATATCCACATCCTTCAGCGCATGGCAGATATCGATATGCAGCGCCTCGACTGGAAACAAGCTGTGCGCGTCTTTGAACAGATCCGTACCCTGATACCCGACGATGACTCATCCCGCAAGCAGTTGATCGAGTTGAATCTACGCATGGGTCAACAAGACCGTGCAATGAACGAACTGGAAAGCTACATCACCCATCTCGAGAACCAAAGCAAAAAAGAACTTGCCATCAACTTCCTCGAAGATCTCGCACGTGAACATGACGAACAGCCCCTGCTAAAACGCACACTGGCAGCATTGTTACACCGCTCTGGACGCATTGCAGATGCCATTCCGATCCTGGATCAATTGGGCGAAACACTGCTTGAACGCGGTGATAAGGAAGGCGCCATGGAAGTCATCAATCAGATCGTTTTAATGAACCCGTCTAATGTTCAAGACTACCGCGCCCTACTCCAGCAAATGAGCAGCGGAACGTAGAGAACCCTGAAACAACGTGGAGAACATCTCCACGTTGTTTTTTGTATGACAAAATATCTGAACTTTTGTGACAAAAGTTCTAACTGTTGGTTGTTTGCCAAATGCTATAATCCCGCCAATTCAAATTTGGAGAATAACATGCCGAAAACTCAGAACAAAGCCGTGATGAACTGGCTGTATATTTTTGCCTTTGTTGTGGCTTTCCTCGTTGTCTTTGGGGGCTTTACCCGCCTTACCCGCTCAGGTCTATCGATCGTTGAATGGAATCCCATCAACGGCACCATCCCGCCCATGGGGCAGCATCAATGGGAAGCTGAATTCGCCAAATACCAGGAATCACCCGAATTCCAACTGGTCAATACTGGCATGACGCTGGAAGAATACAAATACATTTTCTACGTCGAATGGTTTCATCGCCTCGTTGCCCGCCTTGCCGGTTTATTCTATGCCCTGCCCGTTTTTTACTTCCTCTTCCGTAAGACCATCCCGTTCAAGGAATTTAGCATTTATTTTTGGATGGGCATCCTATTCATTGGGCAGGCAATCATGGGCTGGTTGATGGTTTACAGTGGGCTGGTCGACCGCCCTGCAGTAAGCCATTTCCGCCTCACCGCTCACCTCTTACTGGCACTTTCCCTCTTCAGCCTCGCCATGTGGACTGCATTCGGACACAAACACGGATTCCCTGAAGCGGGCAAACCTGCCAAATGGTCTGTCCCCTCAAAGTTGGCAGTGACCTCGTTATTCATCCTTATCATCCAGATCTCTTATGGCGGTATGACCGCAGGTCTCAAAGCGGGTCACGTTTCAGAGACATGGCCCCTCATGTTCGGGAAATTACTCCCGCCAAATCTGTTCAATTCCTGGGTGAATATCTTCGAGACCCCGCAGACAATTGTCTTCATCCACCGCTGGTTTGCCTGGCTGGGGCTCATCCTCGTACCGTATGTATATTACCTGATCAAAAAACAAAATTACCCCGCCGATATCCAAAAGGGCATTGCATGGCTGATCGGTGTTGTTGCTTTGCAGATCACCCTTGGTGTATTGACCATTCTCTCCTATGTGAACATAGCCATCGCATTGATCCATCAGGCAAATGCGATCGTGCTGCTCGGACTGGCTGTATATTTCATTCACCGTTTCCGCGCGTGGGATGCAAAACAAGTCAGCTAACGGTCATCAAATCGTCTACTAACACAACAGGCGAAAGCCCGAATTTTTGGGGCTTTCGCCTGTTGTATAAGTGCAGTAATAACACCTTCTTGGAGGAGGCTTTCTGCATTTCTTTATAATAATAAACAGTATAGCGAAAATTGTCATGCTCAACCAACGCTGCTTCTTCCCATTCGGTCGAACTGTTAAACCTGCTCGAAAAAACCATCCTCTGGAGGGAGGCGCTACCCCCTCTCAGGAAGGATACATTAAAGTCTGGGAGCGGCAAATTGCTTATAATACTTGCAATGCGTAAGATATTATTCTTTTTATCGATCCTTTCCACTATTCTTCTAGCTTCCTGCGGAACGACTCCATCTGCATCAATAACAGATGCGTCTACCAGCGCCTCCACCCCTAACCCAACGCCTGACACCTCCCTTCCAGATTTTTTCATCCCGTACGGAAAGAACGTCCGCTTCGAACAGATAAGCCTGGAAGAAGGCTTATCGCAAAGTTCAGTGAATGTCATCTTGCAAGATCGCAAAGGCTTTTTATGGATTGGCACCGATGACGGTCTTAATCGCTATGATGGTTACGGTTTTAAGGTTTACAAACCCGAGACGAATGATCCGCTCAGCCTGAGCGACCGCTCAATCACAGCCATAGTTGAAGATAGCCAGGGGTTTTTGTGGGTTGCCACCCGTTTGGGCGGCTTAAATCGTTACGACCCTATATCCGGTCAATTCACCCATTATCTGCACGATAAGAATAATAACCAGAGCATCGCCAGTAACTATGTCACGGCCTTATGGCTGGACCAAAAAGGTCTTTGGGTCGGAACCGACAATGGGCTTGACTTCTTTGATTTCGAGACAAATATATTCATTCATTACCCCCTATCCGATAGTTATCTAAACCCTCCCAGTACATCCATCACCACCCTGTTCATAGACTCGACAGATACCCTCTGGGTCGGCACCACAGATGCGGGAGTTAGTTTTTTTGATATAGAGTCCAATGTTTTCAAGACCTTCAAGACCAATGGGTACAACTCCAAAAGCCTGAGCAATAACCGCGTCCTCTCGATCACAGAAGACACGAATGGGGAAATCTGGATCGGCACTGCTTCAGGATTAAACCGCTTTAACCGTGAGGGGAATGAATTCTCACGTTTCAAAAATCAAAGCACAACACCCACCAGCCTGGCAGGTAACGTCGTTTACTCTCTGTATACAGACCGTTCCGGCGCATTGTGGGTTGGCACAAACAAAGGGTTGGATCGCTACGATCCGCGTGAAGATACATTCATTCACCACCAGTACCAACCCAATGTACCAAACAGCCTCAGCAACAACGAGGTTCAAACAATCTACGAAGATGCCAGCGGAGTGTTATGGGTAGGGACATATGGCGGCGGGCTAAATAAATACAACCGTCAACAGGACCGCTACGCTTACTTCCGTCATAACCCGGATGACCCCAACAGTTTGAGCAGTAACTTTGTATTTGCCATTCAGGAAGATGTCCGCAACCAGATCTGGATCGGAACTTTCGATAATGGACTAAACGTATTCAACCCTCAGACCGAAAAATTCAAACATTTCATCCACGACCCGAACGACCCGGATACCATTGGTAATAATGATGTGATCACGCTGTATAACGACAGTCAGGGCGTATTATGGATCGGCACTGGCAGTTCTCTGGACCGTTTCAACCGAGGGCGTAACACCTTCTCGCATTACAAGCCAGTGGATGCGAATATCAATGACCCATCACGTTTTGCAGTATTCGCCATCCTGGAAGATTCGAGTGGTGACTTTTGGGTCGGGTCGAACCGCGGATTAAAACTCTTCAACCGGCAGACAAACGAATTTTCCGACTACAGGGCAAAGGGCTCAGATCCCGATTATTTTGTTGACGCCAGAATCAACACACTCTTTGAAGATCGATCACAATATTTATGGATCGGCACCTACGACGACGGCTTGCAACGCATAAATCCCAGCACCGGCGAAGTCACTTTTTATCGGCATAACCCGGAAGATAATTCATCTTTGGGTGGGAATACCATCCTCTGTATCTACCAAGATATGAACGGGACTCTTTGGATCGGTACGCATGGCGGCGGATTAATCCGCTACAATGCCGACTCAAATACCTTCACGAACTTTACTGAACAGGAAGGCTTATCCAATAACGTCGTCTATGGCATCCTTGAAGACGAAACCGGAAAATTATGGATGAGCACCAATTTTGGGATTTCCCGGTTCGACCCCGTTCAGAAAACCTTCCGCCGCTTTACCTCCAGTGACGGGTTACAGAGCAATGAATTTAATCAGAACTCCTATGCCAAAGACCACAATGGGATCATGTATTTCGGGGGCATCAATGGTTTGAATATCTTTACCCCGCAAGAGATCACTGATAATCAATTTACACCTCAGGTTGCACTGACATCCATCACTGTAGATGGGCTGCCGTTACAAGAAGAAAAAAATATCGAATATCTCGATACGATCGTCCTGACTTGGCCCCAGGATTCATTCGAATTCGAATTTTCATCCTTCGCCTATGAACAACCTCGAAAGAATCAATATGCCTACATGCTCGAAGGCTTTGATTCTGAGTGGATTAATATTGTCAACCAAAGGAACGGAAGATACACCAATCTGCCTGGCGGAACCTACACCCTGCATTACCGCGGCTCAAACAGCGACGGGGTTTGGAACGAAGCGGGGCAAACCGTTCAAATCATCGTCGTCCCGCCTTTCTGGGAAACTTGGTGGTTCCTTAGTCTGCTGGTTGTGGCATTCGGAGTTACCATAGCAGGCGGTTTGCGCTGGCGTGTAAAAAGCATTGAAAATCAAAACCGTGAACTCGAACGTCTTGTCAGTCACCGCACTGCAGATCTGGAAAAACGCACCGGCGAGATCGAGGCACTCTATCAGGCAGATGAAAAGATCCTGCGAAGCATTACCCTCAACCAGATATTCCAAACACTGGTGGATGTCTCAGTTACCATGCTGAAAGCCGATTGCAGTGTTGTTTTTTCATGGAGCGAAGAAAAGCGCAAGATCCTCCCTAGGGTGAGCCAGGGCTTCAAACCCGAGACACTGGCGGTTTTGAAATACGACCAGGGCGAAGGCATCATTGGAACTGCCATGAAGACAGGGTCAGCGGTCATCGCCTCAAATGCTCTCGGAATATCCCAGCGCGAAGACATCCAGAACGCCTTCACAAGTGAAGACATTCAATCCTTTGCATACTTCCCCATTGCCGTAGATGGCAAGGTGATCGCGATCTTCAATGTGGCTTATCGGCGCCCCAATGCGCTCACAAAAGACTCAGCCCGTCTGTTCACGGCATTGGTCAACCGCGCCTCGCTCTCCATTGCAAATATGGAACTCTTCGAGCAGACCAAGGATCTGGCGGTCATGGAGGAACGTAATCGCCTCGCCCGCGACTTGCACGACAGCGCCAAACAAAAAGCTTTTGCCGCCCTTGCACAATTGGGAACCGTCAATGCGATGGCACACACAGGTGATCAGGAAGTATCGCCGCATCTCATTGAAGCGGAAACGCTCATCTATGAAGTTATTCAGGAGCTGAATTTCCTGATCCAGGAGATCTACCCCATTGCCTTACAGGAAAAAGGCTTGCAGACCACTTTACGAGAATATGTATTCGAATGGGAGCATCGGAATGATGCCCTGGTCAATTTGACGATTCAAAACGAGCAGAAGCTGCCGCTTGAAATGGAACAGGCAATTTACCGGGTCATTCAAGAGGCGCTTGCCAATGTCTCGCGCCATAGTAGGGCAAAACGGGTGGACGTCTCTCTGGTGTATGACCAGGAAGCTTTACAGGTCATGGTAGTGGACGACGGCTGCGAGTTCGATATGAACCAAAGAGCAAAGGGCATGGGCTTCCGTTCCATGCGAGAACGCATCAGTAGTATTCGCGGCACACTTCAAGTCCATAGCGCTCCCGGGGAGGGAACGCGTTTGGTAATTCAGATCCCAATACGGAACGGTTCAGGAGATTGATAATGAAAAATCATCGCACAAGTATATTGATCGTGGATGACCACGAAGTCGTACGCAATGGCATTCGCTCCTATCTTGAAAGAATAGCCGATTTCAATGTACTCGGCGAAGGCTCTTCCGGCGAAGAAGCACTTAATATGGTCGCTGAAATGATCCCCGACATTGTGCTGTTAGATCTAATGATGCCGGGTATGGACGGGATCGAAACAACACGGCGTATAAGACAGATCAGCCCACGCACAAAAGTTGTGGTGCTAACCTCGTATCATGAGGATGTGCATATCTTCCCCGCACTGAAAGCTGGTGCGATCTCCTACATCCTGAAGGATATGAAAATGGATAAACTAGTGGAGGTACTCCACCGTGCCGTTCAAGGTGAGGTAACCCTGCATCCGCGGGTGGCTTCAAGGGTACTGCAGAATATCCGCGGCGAAGGCACAGAACAGCCCCTCTTCACCGAATTAACCGACCGTGAGACAGATGTTTTAAAACTCATTGCAAACGGTTTGACAAATAGCCAGATCGCAGAAAAGCTCGTAATTAGCGAGAATACGGTCAAAGGTCATGTAAGCAACATCCTCAGTAAACTTCACCTTGCAGACCGGACCCAGGCAGCGGTATATGCCTGGCAGCAGGGCATTGTTAATCGGCAAAGTACAACAAAGTAAGTTATTAAACAAAAAGACACCGCTCTTGTTCGAGCGGTGTCTTTTTGTTATCTGCTCTATTTGCCCATATCAGCCAGAGCCGCTTCGATCTCCTGAGTGAAGACCTCAATCGTCTGTGCGCCCTGGATCACACGCGTCTGCGTTTCACCGTTGACCTGATAGGTCAGGATGAAGGAAGGAGTTGCCTGAATGCCTGCAGCAGTGGCATCTTTTGCATCCTGATCTGCCAGATCTTTGTATTTTCCGGACGAGACACAATCATCATACGCCCCTCGATCCAGTTGGAGTTCATCTGCGAATGCCTCGAGGCGGCGATCTGCATATGCGCCAACATTTTCGCCGGTCTGGTTCGCGAAAAGAATATCATGCATTTCCCAGAACTTACCCTGGTCACCTGCGCAATAGGCCGCCTCGGCAGCCGCTATAGATTCAGGTCCGATGAAATCGCCAACCGATTTGTAGACAAAGTATGCCGTCCCAGTTGCGACAAACTGATCCATTAACAGTCCTTCGGTATTTTCAAAGAAAAGACGGCAGTACGGACACTGAAAATCAGAATATTCTGTAATGGTGATCGGTGCGTTCGGGTCACCTGCGGCATTAAAATCGGCGTTCGGGCGGCTGGCGATACCAGGGGTAACGATTTCACCCACCGGCTTCAAACTAGGGTAAATGATCAGAAAAGCAAGAAAAAGCGCCCCCAGTGTGATCAACAAGATCGCCACCAGACGGGATCGGCCTTCTTTGCGCCTGATCTGTTCTCTGCGCATCTGTCGCTTGCTTAATTCTTTGGTGCTGTTACTCATACGGGCTCCTATAAATATTTATTTGGGGCTGAATTTTCTCATGCCGAAAAAGATTTGTCCAGAAATCGGTTAAGAGGCTCTTATCTTTATTCTTGGCGCAGGCGGGCGTCCATCCACATTGTCATGGTCTTGAATACTTCCGCCTTCTCCGGTTCGTTGTGCATCTCATGATACCCTCCCTCCCAGAGAACCAGGGTGCAATTATCTTTCAAAGCCGCCGCAAATTCTGTGCTGCTGGTATCGTAGGCGATGGCATCATTCTTGCCATGCATCAAGAGAAGCGGAAGAGGAAATTCTCCAGCGTGATCAAGCGTCCATTTTGTGACGCCGAGCATGTTTTTTCCAAACCCAAGCGAGATCTTATCGTGAACAAGCGGGTCTTGCTGATATTTCTTCACCACGGCTTCATCACGGGAAATTGCTTTTGCATCCAATCCGCTTGGCAGAGTGGTTCCCGGCATTAGTGAACCAAGTAGTTTTGCCATGAATATCTTAACGGGCTGCTTCTCAAGTGCTGTATGCAAACCAGGACTGGTAGCGATCACACCCTTAATATCCGGCTTGCGCTTCAAACCATAATGCAAGACTAAAATGCCGCCAAGGCTGTGCCCATACAGCAAAATAGGCAGGTTCGGGTAACGCTTGCGCGCCTGTTCCAACAATAGATCAATATCCTGTAAAAAATCCTCAATGGAAGAGACGTGACCACGAATGCCGCCAGAGCGCCCATGCCCGCGATGGTCGAAACCAAAAAGGATAAAGCCTTCCTTTTCAAACGCTTCCGCCACATGGGCATAACGTGAACTGTGCTCTCCCAGCCCATG
Organism: Candidatus Villigracilis vicinus; assembly: GCF_016702885.1. Classification (NCBI taxonomy): domain Bacteria; kingdom Bacillati; phylum Chloroflexota; class Anaerolineae; order Anaerolineales; family Candidatus Villigracilaceae; genus Candidatus Villigracilis; species Candidatus Villigracilis vicinus. The sequence goes on along the minus strand of NZ_JADJDD010000026.1, from coordinate 119,483 downwards.
CACTAGACAAACCACCGCCCGCGGAGAAACAACCGAAGGCTCCCATACCTGCGCAAACAACTCAATGCCATCACGTGCTTTCCACTTCATTTCCTCATGTTTCATCTTTATGCTCCAATGGTGATTTTGAACTCGCATTGATGCGCGCCCATCGCCCGACAGGCGCGTTCTTCGATATCATGCTCTTCGCCAGTTGCCCAATACAAAGACTCGCGAATCAATCCAAAAGTAACAAAGCAGATCGGTGAATCTTCGGTCTGCCCGAGGGTGGTCGGAGAGTTTTGGTCAACAAGAAGCAAGTCGAGGTCCAAAGTATGAATCGTGATGGAACCACGCCCGCTGCCCAATAGCCCGGCAAGAAGTTCCAATACCGATTTCCGTTTTAACGATTTGGGTAATCCGCGTAGAAGGGTTGTTTTTGCTTTAAGAGCAAGCGGGGCATCACCCAGGATCGGCTGCCAAAGCTTCGAACCGATACGCATCAATGTGCCACGTGCACCGCGCCCATAATAAGTGCGCAACGATCCTTGCAGTTTGGCATACGCCTCCGCTGCCTGCGAGGCATCCATCGAGAGAAAAAACTCCGGGCTCCGCCAGGCGTGAGATAAACCGGAATTAGATAAAACGGCATGGTACGTATCAGGACCGATCTCCGTGGAAAGTGTCTCAACGAAACGATTCATGGTGCGGGGAGAAAAACGAGCAGGGTTCATGAGTAAGGCATTTCCAATGTGTTGACAAAAACAGGGTAGTTCTCGCCGGTACGCACAAACCCAAGTTTTTGATAAAGGCGCAGAGAAGCAAAGTTGTCGCCCTGGGTATTGACTGTAAGCCGTCCAGATTGTAAAGCCCCTGCTTTTTGAATAAGATCGTGAATCAATGCCGAGCCTATTCCTCTGCCTTGCATTTCAGTGCGAACCCCAAGCCTTGCGAGGTGCGCCCCAAACGGGTTGCCCGTACTGATCTGATACCCAATCACACCAGTCTCATTTTCTGCGACAGATGAATAAAAAGATTGTCCACAAGCGCGTTTCAGCGAGTCAAGTGTGTTGTGCCAGAAAGCGCCGAAGGCTTCGCGATCAACTTCTTCAACTTCGCTCAAGTCTGTTTCCTGCATAGGACGGATGTTCACACTCCCAGAAATAGCGTGCGCAGGGACATAGTCTTCACTGCGGAGCTCCAATAGGACGATATTCCACTTTGGCTCAAATCCACTATTCAGGAGCAGAGTTTGAAACCATTGTTTCATGACAATGGAAGCAATCTGCGCATGAGGGTTTTCGGCAAAGATATCTGCGCGGGCAATATTCCAAATGGCAGACCAGGCTTCAGATCCAGAAAGATGCGGTTGATACGAAAAAAGACGGATCCATGCCACATCCGCCGGGTCCTCGGGGCAAGCCAGGGCGGCAAGCACGTTACCATTTTCTTCCAACACCCAAAAGTTTTGCGCGCCAAGCCACTCAAGGGCGGTGCGCCAATCGAGGTGGCGGTGGGTATTCGATTCTTGAAAAATAAGGTTGGATATCTGGCGATGATCCTGCGGCACCGCGCGGCGGACCTGTAAATGAAGATTGATCATTTGATAAATCGAAGGAGGAATTTCATGATGCGTTCAAAAAGAGTTGGGGTCTTTTTTACATCCATATACCCTATCATTTTGAAAGCGGACTCGGTGATCTTGCCGGTCTTCAGTTTGAGCGCAGCCGCCGATTTCTTGACCATTGCCTGTAAATCCCCTTCGTCCACGCTGCCAAACAAGGCTGCAGAATGTTCATATTTTTCAATAGCAGCGTCGTATTTATTAAGTCCCTCAAGCGCGGCAGCCTGGTTGCCCAATGCCATCGCCTGCCGCTTAATATCTTGCGCACCTTCAAAAACCTTATCAGTTTCGAGTACGGCATCAAGAGCTTCCTGCGGTTTCCCAGCCTGCACTAGTGCAACGCTTTGGTTGTTTTTCATTTCGGCGGCAAGCAGTCCGGCACGTCCGGCGGTAAAGCCCTCAGCCGCCTGATGGAAAAAGTCGGCGGCTTCGTTATATTTCTTTTCTGCAAAGGCTTTCTTGCCCTTTGCATCGAGTTGGTGAGGATCGAGGGTCATGGAGTTTATAAAGTAATATCAAGCAGACCCTCTGCCACGGAGCGGAGTTTATCGCGTGACATGCTGCTGAGCTTCATGGCCAGTTCAAGGTAAGGGCGGTTGACGGGCTGGCAAACGAATTCCTGAAATTCCTTGGGCAGATCCGTAAATTTTTGCATGGCTTGCTGGCTGTTCATATACTCACCCACAGGTCCACTTTGATCGAAGAAGTTCTCGATACGGCTGCCCATCGCCAATAGGATACCTTCCAGTTCAGGCACAGACACCGTGCGCTCACCCAATTCATACGACTTCAATTTGGATTGAGAAATGCCGGTCTGTGCCGAAAGGTGGCGAATGGACATGTTGGCATTGGTACGCTCCTGACGGATCAGGGCACCGATCATGCGCTGCCGCAAAGAGATCAGGCGGGTGATGTCTTCATGCGCCAGAGGTTCGGGGGCATCGGAGATGGTATTGTTTCCCCAAAACTGATTGATCGAGATTTTCAAAAAGAATACTAAGGCTTCCAACTCGGGCAGGGATGGCGCGCGCCGCCCTTCTTCATAGGCGCGGAACAATCCCGGTTTGACACCAATGGCATCGGCGCACTCTTTTATGCTGCGCCTTTCCGCCATACGGGCATCTCGGATCAACAAGCCGAGTTTCTTTTCACGAATGGTTATTTGAGCGTTGGTCATGTTACCTCATCAAGTGTAAATGCCTATTATAGCAGAGTGTTTCAACGCCTTGATGAAGACTCCTGAGATCGGGGTGCCATGAACACTTCGGCGCCAAGTTTGAAGCCAGCCGCTTCCAGACGCGGGGTGAAGTTTGGGCGAATACCCGTGGGTCTTAATTCGCCGAGAACTTGCCCATCCTGCGTGACACCCGTCTGGTTGAACTTGAAAATATCGGTAAGCACAACAACATCACCTTCCATACCTGCCACTTCGGTGATGGCTGTAACTTTGCGCTTGCCATCCTTGAGGCGGGTCTGCTGGACGATCAAATCAATGGCAGAGGATATTTGTTGGCGGACGACCTTGAGAGGCAGATCCATACCTGCCATCAATATCAGTGTTTCGAGACGGGAGATCGCATCACGCGGGCTGTTGGAGTGAACCGTTGTCAATGAGCCGTCGTGCCCTGTATTCATTGCCTGGAGCATATCAAGAGCTTCACCGCCGCGAACTTCACCGACCACGATCCGGTCCGGGCGCATACGCAGTGAGTTTTTCACCAAATCGCGGATGGTAACTGCATGGAGACCCTCTGAGTTGGCAGGTTTCGTTTCCATGCGCATGACATGTTCCTGCTGCAATTGAAGTTCGGCAGCATCTTCAATGGTGATGATGCGCTCCGCTTCCGGAATGAATCCAGAGACTACATTCAAAAGCGTAGTCTTGCCTGAACCCGTTCCACCTGAGATGACGATATTAAAACGCGCCTTTACACAAGCCTCTAAAAAATCCGCCATTTGTTTTGAGATGGAACCAAACTCGATCAGGTTCTCAACTTTCAATTTGTCTTTTCGGAATTTACGGATGGTAATGGAAGGTCCATCAATGGAAACCGGGCGAACCACTGCATTGACGCGTGAACCATCCGGTAAACGAGCATCCACGGTCGGAGAGTCAAAATCCACGCGACGCCCCAGAGGCATAATAATGCGGTCAATGATGCGGACAACATGGTCATCGTCATCAAAGGTAACCTCACTTTTGGTAAGCTGTCCTTTTTTTTCGACGAATATCTTTTTAGGTCCATTCACCATGATCTCGGATATATCCGGGTCATCCAACAAGGATTGAATGGGACCAAACCCAAGCAGGTCATTGAGCACCTGCTTATAAATTTCTTTTTTTAAGTCTTCGGGAAGTTTGAGCTGGGTCGTATCGAAGATGCGACCTATATTTTGTTGAATAAATGTGACGCGTTGTGAGGCATCCACTCCTTCAACTTCCAACGCACGCAGAAGATTATCGGCAAGATATTTTTTGAGGCGGATGAGATCCTGCCCGGTCAATCGTTGAGGTATCCCCTGAATTTGACTGTTCATTGATCGTCTTCGCCATTCCGCTCCTTATTCAGGGGCATGATCCAGACGATCTGATCTTTGCGAACTGCCAGGAAAGGTCCGCTGAAAGCGACTTTTCCTTCAGCATCCAAAACGTTTACCTCCGTCACCGCAATGTAACGTTCGGAGGTTTCCAATTCATCCTTTAACCGTTCATCCTGACGCACATGGATCAAACCATGGATCAAATTAGTGGTGGTTTGGATGATGGACGGGACAGGGATTTTTTGGATGACGTTGGTGTAGTACTTCCCTTTTTCGTCGTATTCGATTGACATGATGTTCTCCCGCCTGCCGGGATGACTATTCGTTTCGGTTCTTTTGAGCCAGGGCTGCCATTTCCCGGGCAGACTCGTGAAAGATGATTGAGGCGGTATCGTTAGGGAATTTTATCGTAAAAGGCAGGTGTTGGCTGTTTGCAAAACCGAAATTTGTTGTCAGGTAGGGGATTGCAGTATTGATATTTATGTCCAACATGGTTTCAGCCTCCCGCTTGCTGAGACCTTCCAATCCGGCATGCCGATTCAAGATCGTATAGATCTTCTCCTGGCTTACTCCCTTGGTCTTCAAATAGTCGAGAATGGTGCCGGTCAGTGAAATCGTGCTGATATCCGTGCTGATAAGCACAGCAACAAGGTCAGCATGCTGAATCAACGGCAGGGTAATCTTTGAAAGAGAACGTCCGATATCCACCAGTACATAATCGTACGCAGATTTCAATTCTGAAACAAGCCCCCAGATCCGCTCAACATTCAATTGATTGCTCAATTCAGGGTCTGGAGAGCCTGCCAAAAGGTTGAATTGCCAGACATCCATTCTAGGAAGTTCGGTCTGTAGAAAATCCACGCCGGTCTCCATCGCTTCTTTCCGCGAGATCGTCACGATATTTTCTTTGCCTTCATAACCAACGATCTGGGCAATCGAGCCGATCGGAAACACCAGATCAGCCACGGCAATTCGTGCGTCCGGGTGGTGTTTTGAAATGTTCAAAGCAGTGTTGGCACAGACGGAAGAAGTGCCGGTGCCGCCCTTGGCGCTCAGGAACACCATCATCAAACCGCCCTGTTTCATTGTTTCAGTTGTAATTCCAAACAAACGGTTGACCGTATCCGTCAACATGGAAACCGCCTGCCCAGACTTGGTAATATATTCATTAAACCCGGCATCCCGGCAGGTTTTTATACGATCAGGATTATGGTCGCTGCTCAATGCGATAAGCGGCAGATTAGCCGAGCGTGAGTCGTTGTGTAATTTAAAGGCGAATTCCTCACCTTTGATATCAGATAGGACAGGATCCACGATCACAAGATCTGGGCGATCCCGCCACATCAAGATCAAGCCTTCTTTACCGGAACCCGCCTGTAAGACTTCAAAATCCAGGTCCTGGAGTTTTCGAACAATAAAATTCCGGCTTGCAGCATCTGAGTCAATGATGAGGATTTTCTTTTGAGTCATAACCTTTTCCATGCGCAAGCCAGTACTCATGCGCCAGCATCACGCTTCATTCGGTGGCATCAAATATCCAAGTCCTGAACGCGTGACAATATGTTTTGGCGAGTGAGCATCTTTCTCCAGCTTTTGGCGAAGACGGGCAATGCTCACCCATAAAATTTCCTTGTCGTTCTTATATTCAACCCCCCACACACTGGTCAGCAATTCTTCCGATGTCAGGATCTTGCCGATGTTATGTGCAAATTGAAGCAATAATCTGTATTCCGTGGCAGAAAGTGAAACGGGTTCTTCTCCGCGCCAAACTTCTGCACGTGCGAAATCGATCTTAAGCTCCTCATGGGTAAAGAAGCGCACCTGACCTGCTTCTGATGGAGCCTGGGCACGCCGCAGAACCGCTCGCACTCTGGCAAGCAACTCAGTTGCAGAAAACGGTTTGATGAGATAGTCATCCGCGCCGAGGTCCAGCCCGCGCACACGATCCTGCTCTTCACCGCGTGCCGTCAGGATCACAATAGGCACATTGGTAAATTCACGCAGACGCTGTGTTGCACCGAAGCCATCAAGGCGGGGCATCATCACATCCATCAAAACCAGATCAATCGGGTTGGAGGAAAACACATCCAACGCCTGCATCCCATCCTGCGCGGTAACTACTTCATACCCTTCGGTGCGAAGGTTCGCTTCCAAAAGGCGCAGGTAACGAGGTTCATCGTCCACGATCAGAATACGCTTTGCCATAAAAATAACTCCTCGAGAGTTTAATTGCGTACTGGTCAAAGCGTTGGGTCGGCAGGCAACTCGACAAAAAAGGTTGTCCCATGATCCAACACTGACTCTACCCAAATATTACCATGATGTGCCATAACAATTTGCTTGCAAATATACAGCCCCAGCCCGGTGCCCGTCACCGTGCGCTCGCCAGGGACTCGATAAAAGCGTTCAAAAAGAAATGGGATAAATTCTTCAGGAATACCTTCGCCTTCGTCCGCAAAAGACAACCTGACCTTATTGCCAACCGCTTTTCCTGCGACCGTGATGCTCGAACCAGGTGCATACTTAATGGCATTGCTGAATAAATTCTCCAACACCTGCGAAAGACGAACGCCATCGCCGAGCACAGGCGGAAGAATATCCAACTTCAAGTCGATCTCGAGTTGCGTATGATGTGTGCACCCGGGCAGTCACATCCCGCACCAATGCATCGAGCCGGATGGGAGAAAATTTAAAATTGGATCGTTTTGCTTTGCAAACGCGCCGAACTCAAGCATATCTTCGATCAATTTAGCCAATCGATCCGTCTCTTCATCTATGATCGAAAGAAACTCGCGCTGGGTGGCATCATCCCACTTGGTATCCTGACGCAGAAGACTGGTGCTATAGCCTTTGATGAATCCCAACGGCGTGCGCAATTCATGCGAGATGGTTGAAACAAAATCATCCTGCAGCCGCATTTGCCGTTGAACCGAGTCTAATTCGGCACGAGCCTCTTGCAACTCCTGCGTTCGATCAACGCTGCCGCCCAGATCGCCTGTAAGGACGCCACATGGATATGGATATCTGAATACTCTGGTCCACCAAAGCGCACGAATAAGAGCGCCCCGCGCAACTTCTCACCCACATACAATGGAATGCCCAGCAAAAAGTCTGGGTCATTCGATCTTTACGGTTCGTTCCTTTTGCGGTCCGTGAATGACCATGTGCTCGTTGGAGATGACATCATTTGCCACACTCTCCCCCCAGGCGGCGTCGGCTTCGGCAGCCTTCCCTCGCCCCATGGCGCGGGCATAGACAACATCCAAACCACGGGTTTGGCGGTCGCTCAGGTAAATGGCGACGTTATCAAAGACAAATGAGCTGCGCATGGAATTGAACAACGTATCCAGCGCAGATTTCCAATCCGATTTTGATTGTACGTCTTGAAAAATACGGTGAAGCTCGGAGAGTGTGTCTTTGTCCATGGATTAATCCCGAAGGGCGAGCAGAGGGAAATTAAACGTAGTGCCTTTGCCCTCCGTCGACTTCACGTCGAGGAGAGACCCATGCGCCTCCACAATCTGACGCACAAGGGACAAACCCAGCCCTGTGCCTCCATAACGCCGGGTCGAAGAACCATCCAACTGATGGAAGGGTTCAAATATCTCTCGCAGGCGAGACTGGGAATGCCTATCCCAGTATCACGAACAATCACCTGTACCAGATTTTTACCATCTTCTTCCAATACAACCGTTACACTTCCACCTGACTGTGTAAATTTGATGGCATTATCCAGCAATTGAGTTACCGCCCAACCTATTTTCTCTCCATCTGCTTGCACAAGCGGAATAGAATCCGACGCAAGGACATCCACTTTGACACCACGCTCATCCGCCTTACGAGCAGCAGCCTTCACAAGCAGGGACACGACCCGACGGATATCAACTTTATCCAATTTCATGCTCATTTCGCCGCGTGAAGCCAGCGAGAACATAATCAGGTCTTCGATCATATCTTCCAATTTACCGGCAGAACGCTGGCTGACCGTTAACGCATGGCGTTGTTCCTCGGTGACAGGTCCCAACGATTCTGAAACCATCAACTCGATATAACCTTTGATATGAGTAAGCGGGGTACGCAGCTCGTGCGAGATATTCGAAATAAAATTTGCTTTCATCTGACTGAGTTCTGAAAGGCGATTCAGTGCCTCGTTCAGGTCTGCAGTACGTTCGCGGACGCGCTGTTCCAAATTACGGTTTGCCGATTGCAAGGCGGAGCGCAACTGAATGATCAGCTCGGTAATGACCTGATCCAGAGTTTCTTTGTCCAACATCTTCAGGTCGATCAACGCCTGCCCAAGCAACGCCTGCCCGCCTTTGTACGCCGTCTCTTGCTGATACGCCAGAGCATGCTGCAGGTCGCTTTCACTGATCAACCCTTTCTGAACCAAATATTCCCCCAAACGAGGAACGAGCATTTCGGGCGATAACTTAGGCAACTTAGGTTCCATGAATATTTCCAAATTCTGCAAAATGACCAGCATGTTGAGGGTTAATACACCACCCAGTCGCCATTAATCATGACAGCGGAGGGGGAAATTGTCAATAAGTGTTTTTCAGCAACTTTGAACGGATCCTCATCCAGAACGATCAGGTCGGCGTGAAAATTATCAGCAAGTTTGCCGAGACGATCTTCGGCATTGGCTGTGTAGGCAGCGCCAAAGGTGTAAGCAGATAAGGCTTCGGTGAGGGTCAACTTTTGTTCGGCGCGCCAGCCCTCAGCGGAGGGTGAACCGTCTGCCCGTTGGCGGGTGACCGCGGCATGCAATCCCAAGAACGGGTTCGGCGACTCGACCGGTGCATCCGATCCAAAGGCAAGGATCGCACCAAAGTTGAGTTGGTCACGCCAGGCATACGAGAACTTGGCGCGGTCACCCCAATAGCGATCGGCGGCAAACATATCGGAGGTGGCATGAATGGGCTGCATGGATGCAATGACATTGAGCCTGGCAAGGCGCGGCGCATCGTCTGGATGAATGACTTGCACATGCTCAATGCGGTGACGTAGATGCGGCAAATGATTTTGTGTTTCGTAATTGCGCAACTGCTCAAAGGCATTCAGTACTTCGTGATTGGCGCGGTCTCCAATGGCATGCACCGTCATACTCAAACCCACATCGGCGGCTTTACGTGCATGTTCAAAAAGCTCTTCGCCATCCATGTTGAGGATGCCGCGGTTTTCCTGCTCGCCTTCATACGGCTGGAACATCGCCGCCGTGCGTGGACCGAGTGCGCCATCCATAAACGCCTTGACCGAACCGATCCACAACATCTCATCGCCGAAGCCTGTGCGCAAGCCAAGGTCATTCGCCTGCTCCACGCTTTCGACGGGGATATTTTTGCATACGCGTAATTTTAGTTTGCCTTTTGCCCGCAAAGATTGCAAAGCCATGAACGATTGGCGGCGGTCAAAATCGTGGACGCCGGTAATGCCCATCTTCCACAACACGGATTGCGCCTTTTCAAGCGCCGCTTCCAACTCAGCCAGAGTTGCTTCTGGCACCGCAGCATTGACCAACGCCATCGCCGTTTCGATCATGATGCCTGTGGCTTTACCCTTCGCATCGCGTTGGACGGCGCCGTCTTTCGGGTCGGGCGTTTCATCCGTGATATTCGCCAACTTCAACGCGGACGTGTTCGCCCAGGCTGCATGCAAAGACTTGGCAGTGAGATAAACGGGGTTGTTCGGCGAGACTGCATCGAGTTCTGCCGCGGTTGGGAAGTTCCCATCCCAATCGTTTTGCTGCCAGCCATGCCCCAACACCCACTCGCCCGGCTTGAGAGTCCGCGCACGCTCCCCCACCCGCCGCAGACATTCTTCCTTCGTCTTGGTCTCGCAATCCACTTTGGAAAGTCCCAACGAATAAAACTGCATGTGGATGTGCGCGTCAGTGAGACCCGGCAGGATGGTCTTGCCTTTCATATCCTGTTTTTCGACCTTGCCATGCGCAAGGCTTTCGAGTTGGTCTTTGCTGCCTACAGCAATAATCCGCCCGCCTGCGATGAGGATCGCAGAAGCGTGCGGATTGGACTGGTCAAGGGTGTGTATGTTGGCGTTGTAGAGGAGTTTCATATTATTTTTGTAGGGGCGGGTTCTCCCCACCCAAAGCCTTTTTAAGAATAAGGCGCGGAAACCGCGCCACTATAGATTACGACATCTTCTTGATCAATGCATCCAACTCTTCATCGGAATAATAATAGATCGTCACCGTACCGCCGTTCTTGCCATGCTTAAGCGCCACTTTCGTACCGAGGCTGCGTTGCAAGCGTTTTTCCACATCGATCACATCGGCGCTTTGGGTTGCTTTCTTAACCTTGACCGGGCGGCTGCCTGTCAGCTTACGGATCAACTCTTCGGACTGACGGACGCTCAACTGCAAGTTAATGATGGTCTGCAATGCCGAAGTCTGCGCCTTTTGGGTGGAGAGTGCCAATAACGCGCGCGCATGACCTTCCGTGATCTTCTCATCCACCAATGCCTGCTTGACCGCATCGGCGAGGTTGGTAAGGCGCATGGTATTCGTCACCGCCACACGACTCTTCCCCACCCGTTTGGCGATCATCTCATGCGATAGCCCAAACTCCTCAGAAAGCTGGTGGTAGGCTTCAGCTTCTTCCATCGGATTCAAGTCCGCACGCTGAACGTTCTCGATCAATGCCAGCTCGAGCAATTCTTGATTATTTGCCTGCCGCGTCACTACCGGCACTTTCAACAACCCGGCACGCTGCGACGCCTGTAAACGTCGTTCACCCGCGATCAGGATGAAGGTGCCGTCATTCTTCGGCGAAACGATCAACGGTTGAATGACCCCATGCTCGCGGATCGAGGCTGCCAGATCGTTCAGATCCTCTTCTTTGAAGTGCATGCGCGGCTGACGGGGGTTGCGCTTGATGGCTTCCACCGCCACCTGCTGCACACCGCCGCTTTGCGAACCCGCGCTGCTATTGCTCCCACCTGCTGGCGGCGTGGAAGATTTCCCCAGGGATGAGTGCATCCAAACCTTTCCAAGACCTTTTCGTTGAGCCATGATAAATCCTTTTAACCGCAGATGAATGGGATAAACAAAAACGGAAAGATAAAAAATCCTTTTCATCTGTGTTTATCTGTGGTTACTTATCGCCTTTTAGCAATTCCTTCGCCAGCGCATCATACGCCTCCGCACCGACCGAAGTGGGCGCATACTCCGAGATGGGCAATCCATACGAGGGGGCTTCCGCCAGCCGGATACTGCGCGGAATGATGCTCTTAAAGACCTGATTGGGGAAATGCCGGTTCACTTCCTTCACCACATCGGTCGAGAGATTGGTGCGGTTATCGAACATCGTCAGGATCACACCGCGCACCTTCAATTCAGGGAAAAGAGCCGCACGCACACGTTCGATCGTTTGGGTCAACTGACCCAAGCCCTCAAGCGCGAGATATTCACACTGCACCGGCACGATGACTCCATCGATCGCTGCCATCAGTCCGTTCACGGTCAACAAGCCAAGCGAAGGCGGACAATCGATCAGCACATAATCATAGCGATTCGCCACCTGCATGATCGCCTTGCGCAAACGCGACTCACGCGCAAGTTCATCCACCAATTCCACTTCCGCGCCAGCCAGCGCAGGCGAAGACGGCAGCAGAGACAACTGCAAACGTTCATTCAACAAGATCGAAGGAAAGATATCCTCTTCACCGAGCAAGGCATCATAGGTACTGCCTTCCACCAACAATTTATCCACACCCAAACAGGATGTGGCATTCGCCTGCGGATCAAGGTCCACCACCAACACACGCTGCCCCAGCTTCGCCAAATACGCCGCCAGGTTGATCGTGGATGTGGTCTTCCCCACCCCGCCTTTTTGATTCACCAGAGTATAGATCTTCGTCAAGACAAAACCTCCATCTTGCAATGTTCAATTTCCGCATGGGTTGGAATGCCCTGCAAGCCAACCCGTGTCACAGAATACGCCGCGAGGTTGGTTGCAAATCGTGCCGCCTCCCACGGATCTTTGGTTTGATAAAGCCGTGCAAAAAAAGCCGCCGCAAAAATATCGCCTGCACCGGTCGCATCCACTTCCTCCACTTTAATGGGACGGTAGCGTCTACGGTCACCATGCCAATGCAACACCGCGCCCTGCTCCCCTTCCGTCAGACAAAGCAGACGGGTGTGATGCGCCATCCATTCGACGAGTTCCAGGTTGTGGTTGATATCTTCCAAACTCATCACCACGCCTCCGATCTGACCGAGGACCTGCTCGCTGTTTTCCCAAGCCTGAGCCGACACTGAACCATTGTCGTCCCAGGTGCGCATCCATCCCTGCGGCGTGACCCCCACCCATGAGTCCGGAAACTGACTTGCCAGCGCCGCGTCCACTTCCTGCGCGATCGGAGCAAGATGAACGATCGGGGCATCCCGCCAAATTTGCGGGATGTGCTCAAACGCAATCTTCGCCGCCTGATGATGCAAGGTTTGTTTACGTCCTTGTTCGGTTTTGACGTTCTCAAAAACGGTGCTTTGCTCCGTTGGAAGGTTGAATATTTGAATGCCGTCCAAAAGACTCAGGGGAGCATCCTGCCCTGCGGAAGTGACAATACCCACATTCATCCCCATCGCCCGCGCCGTCAGCGCAGAGTATGAAACCGTCCCGCCAAGTTGTTTGCCCGATGGAGTTAAATCCACAGCCACATGACCGATCAAGAGATAATCCACTGGATGAAGGTCAGACATGGGTGAATTATACCGTGATGCAGTCCATAGACGATGGACAATAGACCATAAAAAAATAGACCGTGAACTATCGTCCACGGTCTATCATCCATCATCTTAATTATTCTTTCGGCAAGATCACCACTTTGCGGTACGGCTCGTCGCCAGAGCTTTCGGTCTTCACGGCGGGGTGTCCACGCAATTCAATGTGAACAACGCGGCGTTCGCTGGATGGCATGGGTTCCATGGTCACTTTGCGACCGGTCTTGGTCACCTGGTCTGCCATGCGGTTGGCGAGCTGGCGGATCTGCTTTTCACGGCGGGCACGATAGCCTTCCACATCCACGATCACTTGCACCCATTGCTGGGTCTGTTTGCCGACGATCAACGAAGCAACATGCTGAAATGCTGTGAGCGTTTCAGCATGACGCCCGATCAGAGCGCTGAGGTCCTCGCCGCGAACATCAACCTGAATGGTGCGGTTGTCAGCAGAGTCATCTTCATCGTAATGAGCCGAGACTTGCGCCGTCATACCCATGTGATAGATCAGTTTGGAGACGACCTCTTCCGCGGTATTCAAGACTGCATCGTGCTCCACGTTCAAGGGACGCTGCGGAGCAGGCTTTGGTGCGGCGGGTTTCTGCTCAGGTTTGGGCTGCTGTGGCTTCGGTTCTGCCTGCTTTTTCTCGGCACGCGGCTTGGGTTCTTTCGCTTTCGGCTTGGAATCTGCCTTTTTGGCTGGAGCAGTCTTAGGTTCGGGTTTTGCCGCGGGCACAGGGGTAGCGGGCAAGTCCGGCATGGACGGAGGAGCTACAGAAAGACGCACACGTACCTGGCGTCCGCCGAGTCCGAATAATCCTTTTGAGCCTGAATCCAAAACTTCCACTGAGACCGCGTCGGCAGTAAGACCGAGTTGGTCGAGACCCTGCTGAATGGCTTCTTCAACAGTTGGAGCGATAATTTATAAGGTGGTCTGCTCACTCATGGTGCCTCCCTATTTTTTTGCCGGGGTAGATTTATTTCCGCCGGGAAGAAGATTACGCCAGTTGGCGCGTCCGGTTGCGGCATATTGAACTATGCCGAGTAGGTTGCTTGTAATAAAGTAAACTGAAATACCAGATGCGAAAGTAAGAGCAAACCAACCAAGCATGAGCGGCATATAAATGGACATGCTGCTACTCATGGCAGCGGTCTGTGCCGACGCCTGATCATTGGGGTTGGGCGGTGTGGTCGGCATAGTTAACTTGGTTTGGATATAGGTAGTAAGCGCCACAACGATCGCAAGAAGCGGGAACCCGTTCGGCAGGAAAGATACATCGAACGGCAAAGGAATGCCTTCAGGACGACCGAGGTTCATCCACAAAAATGTACTGTTAAGCGGGATGATATTTGAAACATGCTGGAAGGGGTAAATGGTGCGAGCCAGGTTGAGCATATCGAGCGGAGTGGCAGCCATGGCGCGTATGATGCTCTGATACAAACCGATGATGATCGGGAACTGGATCAGGGTCGGCAGACAGGAGGCAAAGGGGTTGATACCGCGGTCTTTGTAAATGCGCATTTGTTCCTGCGCCAATTTTTCGCGGTCCTTGGCATACTTCTTTTGAATTTCCTGCCATTCTTTGTCGCTATTTAATTCCTGCATGGCTTGAGCGCCTTTTACCTGTGAAGCATTAAGCGGCCAAGTAATGAGACGTATGACGATAGTGAACAAAATGATGGCAAGACCAAACATTTGCGGACCATGACCAAGGATGTCGTAGATCCACAACAGAAGGTTAACCATCGGTTGGATGATGAGTGTTTCCCACATGATCTGGGTTCCTTATTTCTCGAGGGTAAACGTCCAGGCTTGCTTGCCTGCGGCGTCGTAAGCAGCGAGAGCAAATTCAGCCTTGTAGGGCGCAACAAGTACGATCTCGCCTGAGAGCACGGGGTTGGTGTAGATCTTTCCACCCACAGTCTTTTCCCAGACGACTTTGGCGTCGCGATCCAAAGACAGGAGCGAGCCCGCCTCTGTCACAATGTAAATGGTATCGCCCGCCACCAGCGGACTTGCCACAATGGGACCATCCGGTTGAACGGCATCCCAGTTCTGGCTATTGGATGCCACGTCCAGAGAATACAGGTTTCCACTCAGGTCTGCATAGTAGAGTGTGCCATTATCCAATGAAGGGGTTCCCCAGATCCAGTCAGCGGCAGTGGTGATCACTTCATGATTGCCGGTGGGCTTGATGAACTCAATGTTCGACGAGAACGAACCGACATACACACCGCCATCACCTACCACAGGGCTGCCTGGAATGGCACCACCAAGGTCAACTGGTTCTCCGGTTTTGCCTGTAGCCGGGTCAATGATATGAAGATGATGATCTAGCGCTGTGACGTAGATATACGTTCCATCAGTCACAGGTGAAGACCAGAGCGCGCCCCCCAATTCAATGGGGTCAGAAATCTGCTCGCCATTCATATCGAGGATATACAGGAAACCGTCAGAATTAGGGGCGTAGATGGTCTCATTGAAAATGAGGGGCGTAGCCACCCATTTGCCTTTTGCGCCTAAAAATGGAGCCGTCCAATTGTCTTTCCCAGTTTCGGGATTGATACTGACCAGCTCGTGAGTGTTGCCTTCGCTCCCAGCCAGTAATTGTCCATCGGGGGTGAGAATGGGGTTGGCATAAAAGATAATATTACTATCGGTTTCTGCCGGGTAACGCCAGACTTCCTTACCAGTTGTGACATCTACCGCATAAATGTGCGAGCCGGAGGCAAGGTAAGCCCGTTCCCCATCAGCAGCAAGGCCTGCCCACGTGTTCACAATGGAGGCACGTCCTCCCGAACAGGCGCTTAGCAAGATCGCACCAAGCGCAAGCAAGATAACAAAGTTTAACTTTTTCATATTCAAATTGGATTTACTCCTGAAAACAGCAAAGGACTCACCTTTGCCGGAATTACGCATCGTTATGGAACAGGATCATACCCGCCCGGGTTAAAAGGATTACAACGCATAACGCGCCATGCCGCCATGAACGAACCCTTGAAAGCTCCGTGTTTATAAACCGCCTGATATCCGTAATGAGAACAGGATGGGTAAAAACGGCAGGTATTGGCAGGTAAACCGGGGGAGATCAACAATTGATACAGACGGATCACAGAGAGGACAAGTATACGTGGAAAATTCCCAAGCGTACGCGGCATATCTCGCAGGCGCGGTTCATGGGAATAATCGTGCAGGATAAATTGCTCTTCAGGGTCTTGGTTCATCCGGAGGATTCGTCCGCGGAGAATAGGCGGGCTCGGGTAAGTACGTTGATCAGCGCGGAGCGGGTATCTTCTAAGGTGGCAGTCACAAGTGCGGGTCTGGCGATCAGAATCAGGTCCCAGCCGGAGGCGATGGAGGGAATTAGAGTCCGCATCGCTTCACGCAGGAGCCGCTTCGCGCGGTTCCTATGGACGGCTGTGCCTGTCGTCTTCCCTGCTGTAACACCGATCTTTAAGTGATCTTTCATCTCACTGGCTTGTGTTACTAACACAACAAGCGGATGGGCATAGGACTTGCCTGTTCGCCGCACCCGCTTGAAGTCTTCGGATCGGGACAGTCGAAATTGTCTATGCACCCGCGCCTCATATTGTCTCCGCGTCTGGGACGCTGAAGATTACCAACGAGTCTTCTTGACGTGCTCGTTCATTCTGACGGTGAGTTTGTGGCGTCCCTTAAGGCGGCGACGCTTGAGGACATTGCGTCCGTCGGCAGTTGCCATGCGCTGGCGGAAACCATGCACGCGTACGCGGCGGCGGATCTTCGGTTGATATGTTCGCTTGACCATTCTTCGTTCTTCCTATTCCTTGAAAAGATGATTACACGATCCCCAATGGGATGAGTATTTCGGGGTAGACAGCGCATTATTTTACCCTAAGGGGTGCGAATCGGTCAATTTGTATTCTAGGCAAAATACTTATTCCAGATCGGCTTGGTTTTAGCAGATTCAATGAAAGAGGATTCAAAGGCAAAACGGTTGCAGGTATGAATATCTGCCAAGCTCATGCCGAGAATTTCATGTGCAATTCGATATTCATTGTTGACATTCGTTTCAAGCACTTCCGGATCATCTGAATTGATGGTTACACGCACACCCAGGTCAAACAGTTTTTTGAGTGGATGTTCTTCAATTGTTGGAACGCCGTTGGTCAAATAATTTGACCAGGGATTCACCTCAAGTGTGATGCCCTTCTCTATAAGCATCTCAACGGCTTTCATATCTTCAATGCTGTGAATACCGTGACCAATACGGTCGGGGTGGAAATGCTTAATAGTATCGATCACATACGAAGCAGGCGTGTCTTCGCCGGAGTGGATGGTTACTTTCAAGCCAGCATCCTTGGCTTTCAGGATCGGCTTCACGAAATCTTTTGCAGGGTAGAGTTTCTCGCCGTCGGCGAGATCCACGGCTTGGATATGTTTCTTATGCTTGATCGCCCAATCCACGGTACGAACGCATGAGTCCACGCCCATGCCGCGCGAGGTAATGGCAATGATACCGATCGCCATGTCGAACTCTTTTTCAGCGCGCGCCTGTGCGCGGAGCAAACCTTCGAGGCAGGCATCCCAATCGAGGTTGTGACCGTGAAATGCCCAATCGGGCGAGAAGCGAACTTCAAAGAGTTTAATGTTCTGTTTTGCGCAGTCTTCGAACAATTCCCAAGAGATGCGCTCGAAAACCGCCGGTGAGGTGATGGTGCGCTGAAAAATATCGAAAGCGTCCAAGACGGCTTGCAGTCCGCTCATCTGATCAAGGACTTTGACATGCTTATCCAACTCCCCCACCTCATAAGAAGGCAGGGAAATATTGTTTTCGCGTGCCACATCAATAATGGTCTGTGTACGGATCGCGCCTTCCAGGTGGCAGTGGATCTCGGTCTTGGGAATAGCGTTGTATTTGGGGTCGAAATTCTTCATGAAAAATCCTGTTATCGAGCACAGATAAAACGTTGGACGTTCCATGTTTATCAGCCGCTTATTTTACCCGCTTCCGAGCTTAAGTGCTGCCTGTAAAAGCACATTCGTGCCGTTGATGCAATCCTGCCATTCCGTAAATTCAAAGGGTGAGTGACTGGTGCCATTTACCGAGGGGACGAAGATCATACCCACTGGGCATAGATCTACCAGTGATTGAGCATCGTGAATTGCGCCAGATGGAATGACAATGCTAGACAACTCCAGGGCTGCACACGAGGCAATAAAGGCTTCTTGAATTTTCGTATTCATCAAATTTGGCGCATGTCTACCGAGCGGCTCGGCATTCAATTGCAAGCCAAATTGTTCGGCTTTTTCACGCGCCAGCTTCATCAAGGCAGTTTCCAAGTCTGACAATTGTTTTCCATCTGGTGAGCGGAACTCAAGCAAGAAGTCGGCGCGGGCGGGCACAATATTCGAGGCGCCCGGCGCAAACTCGATCTTTCCCACATTTGCCACGCAATTCGGGAAGTCGCGCATCACGATCTGGCGGGTTTCCAAAATAAATGCCGACACCCCCTGCCCTGCATCCAGGCGATCTTCCATTGCCGCCGACCCGGCATGATCTGCACGCCCGATATACGCCATTCGGTACGAACCGTACCCCACGATCGCCGAGACAACTCCAATATTGATTCCACGTTTTTCAAGGCGCTTACCCTGCTCAATATGCAGCTCCAGATAACCAGCCAGTGATTCCTTTGGTCGCTTTGCCGTAAACAAGCTGTCTTCGGTCAACCCGGCGCGTGCCAGCCCGGCGGTGAAATTTTCGCGCCCGCTGTATGGATTCTTCAACGCCTCGCGGCTCAAATGCCCTGAAATGGCACTGCTCCCAAACAGACTCAGATGTGTCCCCTCTTCATCGGTAAAATCCATCGCTTCCAACTGAACCTTGAGCTTGATTCCGCTTTCTCGAATCGTTTTCAACACCTCAAGTGCCGCCATCACACCCAAGGCGCCGTCGAAGCGCCCACCCTTGGGAACAGAGTCAAGGTGCGAGCCAAGAATGAGCGTGGGCGCGGTTGGGTCAGTGCATGGCAAGAGCGCGGAGTGATTCCCTGCCCCATCGGTGCGAAATTCCAATCCGCTTTGTTGGATGTGTTCACGGAACCATTTGCGAGCGGCAAGATGCGCTTCACTGAAGGTGATGCGATTCACACCGCCATCCCCCGTCGAGCCGATGGCAGCTAATTGGTTAAAGGCATCCAACATCCGGTCTGGGTTGATGCGAAGAGAGGAAAAGGCTTGGGTCATGAGTCAGATTCTCCTGTATCTTTCCTATCATAACAAAAATAGGAGTCTGTTCGACTCCTATTTTGGGTTGGGTGATCTTACTTTGTCTTGATATTGATGGTCTTGGGTTTGACCTCTTCTGCTTTTGGGAGCGTGATGGTCAGGATGCCGTTCTCGAAGTCTGCTTTGGCTTTATCTGCCACCACTTCGGTGGGCAGAACGAGCGAGCGTTCAAAGGTGCCCCAGCGCTGCTCACGGATGTGATACGCCTTCTCTTTGGTCTCGTTCTCCTGCTTGGTCTCGCCCTTGATGGTGAGTACCTCGCCAGTGACATTGAGTTGGACTTCATCGGCTTTAATACCGGGCAATGCCACCTTGACCACAACTTCATTGTCTGTCTGGTACATATCCACAGCAGGGATAGACCAGTTGTTGCCACCGAGGCTGAGCGGGCGGGTGAACGCATCGTCGAAGAGGCGATCCATGGCTTCGCGCAGGGTCATCATCTCACGAGCGGGCTCCCAACGAATTAAGTTTGACATAGCAACCTCCTTTTAGGTGAATAAATTTGTCTTACGAACTTTAATTTAAAACGCCTGCGTTAAAAAAACGCAAGCGTTTTGTTTTCATTTTATTAGAGAAAAATGATCAGGATGTCAATGCGGTGACAAGGGTTACGATGCCGTACACAATGCCGATACACACCACACAAACACCGATCAGTTTTCCGGCTACGCTAAATTTATTTTCGGGTTTCTGCTCAGACATGCTTCTATTTCCTTCGGTTCAGGTCTATTCCTTGCTGCGTTTGAAATCTACGAAGCGGTATCCTACGCCGCGTTCAGTGAGGATGTATACCGGGTTGGCGGGATCCTTCTCCAATTTTTGGCGCAGGTAGTTGATGTACAAGCGGACGTAATGCGGTTCGTCACGATACTCATACCCCCATACCTTTTGGAGCAACTGATCGTGTGAAACGACCCAGCCCGCATTTTGCACAAGGTGATACAACAGGCGGTATTCGGTGGGTCGAAGTTTAACAAGCTTCCCTTCGAGCCAAATCTCACGGCGCTCGAAATCGATCTTGAGGCGTTTGTCGATCTCGATCAGTCCGTGCATGGAGCCGGAGGTTCCCTCTGTGCGGCGCAGAACCGCCTTGATACGGCTGACCAATTCGCGTGGGCTGAACGGTTTGGTGATGTAATCGTCGGCGCCGTGTTCAAGTCCGCGCACCCGGTCGTCCTCTTCGCCCTTTTGCGGTGAGCATGATGACCGGCACATTACTAAAATCACGTACGGTTTCAAGCACATCGAACCCGTCAATATCCGGCATCATTACATCCAGCAAAATGAGGTCCGGGGTGAAATCACGGATCTTTTGAATGGCTTGTTTTCCGTTGAAAGCCTCCCCCACCTGAAAGCCGTCATGCTCCAGATTCATACGGATGAAACGTACCATGCGTTCTTCATCATCCACTACGAGGATGCGTCGTCTATCCATGTCAGCCATGTTATTCCCTCACGAAACCGATGATCTTTTCCTCTTCCGAGTCACCCATAATTTCGATGAAGCTGACTTTGGCAAGAGGCCAGATAACCTTGACGGTGCCTTGGTCGATGTAATGTAAATCCTTGCCATCTTTCTGGCGGGGATTCATAATGGTAATAATGGTGTCAGCCGCCTTGGGGAGTTCATCCACCTCGCCCGCTACGGAGGCTTCATTGGCGATATGCAAAATAACGGTGAATGCCATTTCCAGTCCTTCTTTTTTGATTAATTTCTATCGATCAGAACTTGAATTCTCAGTTTACCCAATGCAATTATGTCACCGTGCCCCAGAACTTGTTCCTTGTTCGGTGACAGACGATTCCCATTAAGGAATGTTCCATTGGCGGAGCCAAGATCCATGAAAATGATCGATCGACCAATACGTTTAATGACTGCATGCAAACGCGATAC
The DNA here is from genome assembly GCF_016702885.1 of Candidatus Villigracilis vicinus. NCBI lineage: Bacteria > Bacillati > Chloroflexota > Anaerolineae > Anaerolineales > Candidatus Villigracilaceae > Candidatus Villigracilis > Candidatus Villigracilis vicinus. The sequence goes on along the minus strand of NZ_JADJDD010000026.1, from coordinate 98,437 downwards.
TCCAGCAGCATATGCTTGATAAGGGGAAAGATCGATATCGGGCATGATGGGCTGCCCTTCGCTGATGCGCCCCATTGTGAACTCATTGCTGGAGGAAAGCGGCAGCACTTGCCCGGTATCAAGCAGATGCAGATTTGCCCATGCATCCACTCCTTCGATCGGATGGCTAACTTCCCCTGTAAGCCGTTTACTCGCTTTTCCTAGATTTTCAGATACGATGGATTGGGTGGTCAACGTATCTCTGCCAACCAACTGAGCGCCACATTCCACACAGAACATAGCGCCGGTCATATTGGCATGCTTGCAATTAGAACAAACTATCATGGATTTTTCTCCTTGCCACTGCCCAATAACAGCGCTCGTGTTTTATATTTTATATCTTTGATCCCAGATTCGCTCCAGGATCGTCTATTTTCCAGATTTTGTGCTTCCAACAATGCAGTCTTTGCTGCAGAGTGCTCGCCTTGCGAAAGCAAGTGGGTCGCCAGGTTTTGAAGCTGACGGGCTGCTATATCATACTGCCCATCTCGTGCGGCTGCCTGGGCACGTTCCTGAATACGATAAAGAGTAAGCCGCGATAGTGCTTTGAGTACCCGTGTTGGCGGGGATTCGGCAGAGGGATTCTGGTGAATATCCCTGGTCATCCTGATGCGGATGGGGGCACTAGGTACAATATTGGAGGTTATCGAAGCTTTCATGAGTCCGTCCAATAAAAGGGCATGATCCTCTTTCAACGCATCTGCACCTACAACAAACTCAAACAGAACATGCAAAGGGGTATCCCTAAGAATGGGACCAAGCCGCATTGGAGAGACTGTCTCGATTTCACCACCTTCAGGCTGGAGGCGAAATGCAAAATTTAGCCGGACATGCTCAAGTTCTTTAAACTCCAGGGTTACCTCATCGGCATAGGTGCTGGAAAGCGACTTGAACTTATTGATCAGGAAGTGTTCAATATCCTTGGGCTGCGAAATATATGCAGATGATCCACCGGTCTTCCCCGCCAACGTATCTAGAAAGATGTCGTTCCATTCATGCCCAATGCCCATGCCCGTGATACCAACATTGAGGGCGGCTGCCTGTTCCGCCAGTTTTAGGCAGGCTTGTTCATCTCCATATGTATTTCCATCTGTCAGCAGAATGATGTGATTCACTCTGGATGGGTCAAGCGTACGGCGAACTTCTTTTAACCCAGCTTCCAGACCGTGGTAGATCTCAGTGCCGCCAGAAGGCTGGATCATTTGAATGCTGCCCTCCTGCTTGCGCTTGTCGAGACTAATCGAAGCAGGCACAATGACTTCAGCACGGTCGCTAAATACGACGATACTCAATACATCTTGCGGGCGCAGGCTGCGGATCAACTGAATTGCAGTCGCTTTGAGAACATCCATCTTCTCGCCTTGCATGGAAGTTGAACGATCCAGAACGAGGCAGAGATTTAATGGTGGTGCTGGCAGGCTGCCTGATTGTTTTTCAGCCGGGTCAACTTCGAGCAGAGCGTACAGCAACTGGTCTTCTTTTAACTGCACAAGACTGGGACGGCTGTACAAAACATCCTGGCGAATAAACTTGTTTTTTTCGATCTGCTCGGGGGGCAGGGTCGAATCATACTGACTGCGGCGTTTTGGGTTGGATAAAACCTCATATGCCTGCTGGATTCCCAGGAACAATTCTGTTTCCCCGGCAGTGCTATTCTTATCAGGATGCAAACGCTGGGCGGCTTCAAGATACGCCCGCTTGATCTCTTCCTGCGTAGCATCGCGAAAAATTCCAAGAACGGAGTAATGATCCGGCTTGTTGGTTGCCATAATGAAGGTTACCCAACGATTTGAGCGAGTACCACGGTAATGTTGTCAGGTCCACCTGCAGTATTGGCGGCTTCCACCATACTTTGGCAGGCGCGTTGCAAATCTGGCGCTTCATTGATAATGCGGAGAATGTCCTTTTCGTTCACCACACCCCAGAGACCATCGCTACAGATCATCAGATAACCGGGCGTCGGGAATGGAACGGTGAAAATATCTGCTTCAAGGATTTCGCCCTGCCCCAATGCGCGGATCAAAACATTGCGATGTGGGAAGGTATCAACTTCATCCTTGCTAAGGTGACCAAGTTCCTCAAGGCGTTTGACGAGGGAGTGGTCGCGTGTAAGTGGATCCATTCTTCCATCCGGGTAGATGGCATAAGCGCGGCTATCACCCACATGCCCAATGGTCACTTGCTGACCCAGCACAAGCGCGGCGGTGATGGTAGTACCGCTGCCTGGAGCTTCCCTTTGAATGAACTGGTGCGCTTCTAGAATGGAACTTTCCATCACTTCCTGCAGCGACTCCTGTAAAGACTGCGTGGGGATTTTATAAAGATAGGAGTGGAATTTTTTGGCAATATTTCCACCAACGATACGGATGGCAGCATTGCTGGCAACTTCACCAAATTGGTGCCCGCCCATTCCATCGGCAACGATATATAAGCCAAAAGGGACGCTCTCAACACTTCCGGAGATTGTATTGGTCAGTGCCAGAACGCTGTCTTCATTATGATCGCGCTGTTTGCCTACAGACTGTCCAACACTGGCAACCAGTTGTTTGATCTCATATTTGGGGGCCTGACTCGAGAGGATCGATTGAAGCTGCGAATCAGTAAGCGGAGCCGTTGTGGCAGAATCCACCTGTTTTGGTTTTGTTACCGGCTCCTCCTTGGAACCAAATAATTTACGAAAGAAATCAGCCACAAGTTCTCCTTTTAGGCAAACAACGCATAGACGTGGTGGTCTGTTGAGCCAAAATAAACGATATCATCAAAAACGACCGGCGAACCGGTGATGGCACCGCCGGATTCAAACTTCCAGCGTAGGCGCCCTGTACGGTATTCAAGGCAGTACATGGCTCCATCCACAGAACCGATGTAGAGGGAGTCTTTATAGATCACCGGCGAACTGCTGACCTGGTTATCCGTTTTATAACGCCAGACTTCCTTTGATGTGCGTGCATCTACACAATATACGAAACCATCCGCCGCCCCTATGAAGATAAGGTCATCGATCATCGCCGGGGAGGATATGGTGCCCTTCCCAAGGCGGAATTTCCAGATCGCCCAGCCACTTTTCGCATCAAGGGCATACAATGTGCTGTCCAACGAGGCGGTATAGACAGTCTGCCCCTTGTTGATTGGAGAAGAGGTCATGCCGCGTTTTGCCTGGAAGCGCCACTTCAATGCGCCACGGAAATCAAGCCCGTAAAACGACCCAGACTCCGTACCAAAGTAAATCATTTCATTCACGACCAAAGGAGTGGAATGGATCTCCCCATCTGTGGCGAATTTCCATACTGCCCTGCCGCTATTCAAGTTCACAGCATGAAGATTATGGTCATCTGAGCCGAAGAAGACGTGCCCATCTGAAATGCGCGGAGAGGAGTATATCTTGCCTTCAGTGTAGTAGGTCCACAGCAATTTACCTGTACGGGAACTGATAACATGCAAGCACTGATCTTCGGAGCAAAAATAAACATTGTTCTCAAAGATCGCCGGACGAGAAACGATGCCGCCTTCGGTGGGATACTTCCACTGAAAAACCCCGTCTGCGGCATTCAAAGCATAAAGGTTGTTATCATAGCAGCCAATAAACAGTGTCCCTTGGCTTAGCATGGGCGCACCGCGAATCTCATCTTCACATTTGAAATCCCACAGTGGTTTCACCCCACTGCTGACCGGAGATGGAACCGCCGCTGAAGAAAGCTTGGAAAGTGTACCCGTTTTACGAGCCACATTCATCAGTGCTTCCTTCATCGCTGCTGCGGATGCAAACCGCTCGGTGGGGTTATATTGCAACGCCGTACTTACCACCAATTCAAGCTCCATAGAAACGTTCGAGTTGATGCGCCGAATTGGGCGCTCGGCAAAGGTAAAGGGCGGTTCGAGGCGCGGGTCGCGACGGGTCAAGGCATGATGCAGAGTGGCACCGAGTGCGTACACATCCGCAAGAGGCGTGGCATCTCCACGATACTGTTCGGGCGGAGAATATCCCTCCGTGCCGATCATCGTTCCTTTGATGCCGGTCTGGAAGGTTTTTGCGATGCCGAAATCCACAAGTATCACATCCCCATACTGATTGATCATCACGTTGGAAGGCTTCATATCGCGGAAAATGATCGGGTCAGGTTTATGGCTATGTAGATATTCAAGCACATCACAAAGCTGGATCGCCCAGCTAATGACCTGGTCTTCTGCCAGAAAGCCGCTTGATTCATTGATGACCGTTTCCAGATCTCTGCCTTGAATGAATTCAAGCACAAGGTAGGAGCGGTCGTCATGTGAAAAATAATCGTAAATGCGCGGTATGGAAGGATGGTGAAGCGTGGCAAGCAGGTTCGCTTCACGCTCAAAGTTTTGCACAATCGTCTGACGCACCAATGGGTCAGGCGCCATGTTGATCATTTCTTTCACCGCCACCAGTTTCACCACGTTCGGGAAGTGCATATCACGGGCACGATACACAGACCCCATACCCCCAATACCGATAACATCCTGAATGTTATAACGGTTAACAAGGGTTACACCAGCCATTAATTGCTGGCGCCCTGGTTGGTCTCCTGGATTCGAATTCGAACCCGATGACCCGATAGGTGAGGTGATATTTCTCGTTTCCATTGTTAATTGTCCGAATTAACAAATTATAAGGGTATTTGTGATTGCTGGGTAATGCAATTTTGAGGATCAGCACTTTTGGGCTTGCGCGGGGGCATTTTCTACGGCACAATGAGCCCCTGTGAAGATATTGGCTGTAAGCGACCAGGTAGTAGACCGGGTTTATACCCTGGCAAATAGCGGACATTTCAAGGGTGCCGACTTGCTTCTTGGCTGCGGCGATTTGCCCTATACATACCTAGAATATCTTTTAACAGTTCTGGGAATCCCAATGTTCTATGTACCAGGAAATCATGACCCGAATTTCGATCTGCACGACCTCCGTTCCAGAGCGGAAGGCGGCTCAAATCTGGATCTCAAAATTGTCCACCACAAAAATATTTTGATCGGCGGCTTTGGGGGCTGTATCCGCTACCGCCCGAACGGGTCAAATCAATATTCTCAATCTGAAGCTTATTTGCGGGCATTCCAGATGGTGCCGCAGCTTCTCATAAATCGGATTAAATATCGCCGCTCAATGGACGTCCTGATAAGCCACTCCCCTCCTTTCGGGATCCACGACGACACCGACCCAGCTCACAATGGTCTGAAAGCCCTGAACTGGCTGATAAACTTTGCCAGACCGCGCTATCTATTTCACGGTCATACACACTTCTATCGGAATAATATCGCTGACCATAGCACGGATCTGGGACCTACAAAGATCATTAACGTTTATCCGTACAGACTGATCGAAACCCAGTTTGACTTGAAAGATGCAAAACCTTAACCTTTCAATAACCACCAAGTAACCGCAATATTTATAATCAGAAATTGATCGTAGAACGTAAAGTGAGTAATGAAATGTCAAATGAAATGGAATCAAGGGTTCGTGCCGACTTTAGCCGCGCCCGATTTAAATCTTTTATCAACCAGGTGTTCTCCGTTCTTTCCGGGCAGCGCAATAACTTATTGTCGTATGACGATGTAAAGGAAAAGCTTCGCATTGGCGGACCCATTTATCGGGGCATGAAAACCGTCCGCGTGGATCAGATCGCAGGCAGTTTGAACCGCTATCATGAGTTCGACCGAGCCTTCCTGCCCAAGGAAGACCAACTCGCAACACGCTGGACAAAAGTGGACCGGGCATTCTATGAAGACATCCACCTGCCGCCTGTGGTACTTTACAAGGTCGGCGATGTGTTTTTCGTAGTGGACGGTCACCACCGCGTCTCGGTTGCCCGCGAGCAGGGACAGGAATACATCGAAGCCGAAGTGCGCGAATGTGCCACACGTGTCAACATTACGCCGGATATCAAGCCGGAAGACCTTGAGATCCTTGGTGCCAAAGTGGATTTCCTCGAACGCAGCGGTTTGGATAAATTAAAACCAGAAGCGAACATCAAGCTCAACATCCCAGACGGTTTCAACCGTATGCTCGAACACATTGCCGTGCATCGCTACTTTATGGGGCTTGATTTCAAACGTGATATCTCGGAGCAGGAGGCTGTTGTTCACTGGTACGATACGGTTTATATGCCGATCGTGAATATCGTCCGTGAAAGTGGGCTGCTGGACGAGTTCCCGAAAAAGACTGAAGGTGATCTGTATTTATGGACACTTGACCACCAGCACTATCTGTATCAGGAAGGTCAGCCGCTGCAACCGCCGGAGACCGCCGCCAAACAATTCATCGAAGAAAACGAATAACCAACTGTCGACTCGTCTAATTTCAAAATTTACAGGAACTCAATGACTAATCTTCATCCCCTTGCTGGCGTATACGCCGCCGCCGTTACCCCATACCTTGGGAAGCCACGTACCGAAGGTAAACCAGATACCGCTTTCGATTTCGAATCATTGGCAGTCTTTCTCCATTTTCTCGCCGGGCGCGGATGCCACGGCGCGTTGATATTCGGAACCACAGGCGAGGGTCCATCCTTCTCACCGCGAGAACGTGAAGCCCTGCTTCGCTCCATCCGTGTCATCAAACATCAGGTGCGTGACTTCAAATTCATTGTAGGGACTGGCACCCCCAGTTTGACCGAAACGATCGAGTTGACCAAACTTGCCTATGATCTGGGTTATGACGGAACCGTGGTTCTTCCTCCGTATTACTTCCGCAAAGCCAATGAAGAAGGGCTATTCCGCTGGTTCAGCGAATTGATCGAAAATGCTGTACCGCAAGGAAAACACCTGCTTGGCTATCACATTCCTGCAATGACCGGCGTTGGCTTTTCGCTCGACCTGCTTGAAAGGCTCAAAACCAAATATCCGAACCAATTTGCAGGCATCAAAGATTCGTCGCATGATGAAGCCTTTGCTACAGCACTCGGTCAGCGCTTTGGGAGGGAATTGTTAGTTCTAAACGGAACCGACTCTTATTTCCAGCATGCGCTGATAAACAATGCTCAAGGTGCGATCACGGCACCTGCCAATCTCATCTCTGATAATCTTCGCGAGGTTTGGGATTTATATCAAGCGGGCAAAGATCCATCAGGGGTGCAAGCGAAAGTTACGGAACAACGGCATTTCCTTGAAAACTATTCACCAATTGCACCCATCCTCAAAGGCTTGCTTCATAAAGTGTATGGGCTTCCACATTGGGCGGTCCGCCATCCGCTGGAAAGTGCAGATGAGAAAACGATCGAAGATGCTGCAGAGAATTTTTAAAGATTTGATCTTTCAAACCCAGACCTTCGAGTTCTTTGAGAACTCGGAGGTCTTTTGACTCAGGTACAATACTGCCCATGTCAACCTGGCGACTTCTTTACACTCCCCCATCCAGCGGTGCATGGAATATGGCGGCGGACGAAGCGATCCTCGACCATATTCATCGCGGCGAATCGATCTCAACTTTGAGATTGTATTCATGGAATCCGCCTTGCCTTTCATTGGGGCACGCCCAATCCTTCAAGGATGTGGATGTGGAACGACTCCATGCTCACGGCTGGGACGTCGTCCGCCGCGTGACCGGGGGGCGGGCGATTCTGCATACCGACGAATTGACCTACTCTGTGACCGGTTCCGCCGACGAGCCCGTGCTTTCAGGCGGTGTGCTCGAATCCTATAACCGCTTGGCGCAGGCATTGCTTCATGCTGTGCGCGAATTGAGTGTGCCGGTTGAAATGAAAGAACATGAAGATGGGCACACCCAACAAAATTTAAATCCGGTTTGTTTTGAAGTTCCTTCGACGTATGAAATCACTGTTGATGGAAAAAAACTGATCGACTCGGCACAGGCACGTAAGAAAGAAGGCGTGCTGCAACACGGCTCGCTTCCATTGACCGGTGACCTAACTCGGATTTGTGATGCATTGGTCTTTGAAAACGAAGCCGCGAGACAAAATGCAAAGGAACGATTACTTGCTCGGGCAACGACTGTCGAATCCGTTCTCGGCGTGGGAATTGATTGGGAACGAGCTGCCCAGTCCCTCGTCCACGGGTTTGAGGCGGAGTTGGAAATCCAATTCGAGCGCGGAGAAATGTCTGCATCCGAAATTCAACGCACGGAAGAACTTGTCAAAGAAAAATATGCACACCCCTCGTGGACGGAGCGCTCATGAAAAAAATTTTAGTATACGGTTCGTACGGCTACACAGGGCAATTGATCGTTGAACATGCTGTGAAGGAAGGCTTGGATCTGATCCTCGCGGGGCGCGATGAGAAGCGCCTGCGTGAACAAGCAGAAAAATTCAACCTGCCGTACCGTTCTTTTGCGGTGGAAGAAACAGCCAAGCTCGATGCGGCATTACAAGAAGTGGATGCCGTGCTGCATTGCGCCGGTCCGTTCGTGTTGACGTTCAAAGCAATGGCAGAAGCATGCATCCGCAATAAAAAACATTATGTAGATATCAGCGGCGAGATCGAAGAGTTCGAAGAATTGGCATTGATGAACGATGAAGCAAAACGTGCGGGCGTGATGCTGCTGCCCGGCGGTGGGTTTGACGTGGTGCCCTCTGATTGTTTGATCGCATACACGGCTGGGAAATTGCCAGGCGCAACAGACTTGAAACTCTACATCAAAAGCATTGGCAGCGGAGTCTCACGCGGTACGGCTCGCTCTGGGGTCGAGAATAGCCATAGAGCAGGACGGATCCGCCGCGATGGAAAGATCGTCAGCGTGCCGAATTTATACGATAGCAAAGATATTGATTTTGGGCGCGGACCTTCGAAACTTGTTACGATGGGCTGGGGCGATGTGAGTACGGCATACCACAGTACAGGTATTCCAAATGTGACCGTGTACATGGGCTTTCCCAAATCCATGATCTCGGTGATGAAATTTACCAAGGTAGCAGGTCCATTGCTTTACTCACGAGCGGCAAGAAACTTCATCAAATGGTTGATCGGCATTTTCTTTGCGCCCGGTCCTTCGCGTGAGAAAAACAAAACGGGTTTTTCCTTGCTGATCGCTGAAGTAACGGACGGAACAAAAACTATCAGCGCCAAGCTGCGCACGCCGGAAGCGTATTATCTAACCGCGCTCACTTCGGTGGAGATCATGAAGCACATTCTATCGAACGACCTTAAACCCGGTTTTCAAACACCAAGCAAAGTATATGGAGCAGATTTTATTATGCAGTTCGCAGGGGTTGAGCGCGAAGACTTGTAGGTTCAACAAGATGTCACCCTGAGCGACAGTGAAGGGTCTCTACTACAATATAAGAGACTCTCACCGCACTGCGGTGCATGTGTCGGTCGCACAGAACGCTCCCTCAGAGTGACATGAATTTTCTCTTTTATAATCACAAAAACCAACCAAAGGAGCATGAATGAAATTTGAAACCCTCGCCATCCACGCAGGGCAGGAACCCGACCCGAATAATGGCGCTGTGATGACGCCTGTGTATCTCACATCCACGTACAAACAAGATGGCATCGGCAAACCGCGTCAGGGATATGAATATTCGCGCACATTGAATCCCACACGCAAGGCATTGCAAGATTGTCTCGCCGAACTCGAAAGCGGACAGTGGGGTTTGGCGTTCGCTTCCGGCATGGCAGCCACAGACACCGTTCTGCGCATGCTCGCACAAGGCGACCATGTTGTGGCTGGTAATGACGTCTACGGTGGTACCTTCCGTCTCTTTGACAAAATCCTGCGCCGCTTCGGTCTGGACTTTACATTTGCTGACACGACCGATCCTGAGAACCTCGCTGAAGCCTTAACCCCGTCCACGCGCATCGTGTGGTTGGAGACCCCCACCAATCCCCTGCTGGCAGTGTCAGACATTCGCGCTGTAGCAGAAGTCGTGAAGAATCACCCGAATAAACCTTTATTGGTTGTGGATAATACCTTTGCGACACCATACCTTCAACGTCCGCTCGAACTGGGCGCGGACTTGGTCGTTCACTCGATGACAAAATATCTCGGCGGACACTCAGACGTGGTCGGCGGCGCGATCATTGGGAAAGATAAAGAACTCGGCGAGAAACTAGCCTATCTGCAAAATGCTATCGGTGGTGTGCAGGGACCAATGGACTCGTTCCTTGTGTTGCGCGGCATCAAAACCCTGCCCATCCGCATGGACAGGCACGCGCAAAATGCCGAGAAGATCGTTGCATTTTTAGAAAAGCAGAAAAACGTCAAACGGCTGATCTACCCATTTCATGAGAGTCATCCTCAGGTCCATGTGGCGAAACGACAGATGAAAAATGGCGGCGGCATGATCTCATTCATCATGAAAGATGGGCGCGATGCAGCGGTCAAAGTCGCTGAAGCCACCAAATTATTCACACTGGCTGAGTCGCTCGGCGGCGTAGAGTCGCTCATCGAAGTTCCGGCGGCGATGACACATCTCTCCACTCAAGGTTCCACGCTTGAGGTTGACCCTGGCTTGGTGCGCCTTTCGGTGGGCATCGAAAATGTAGATGACCTGATCGCTGATCTTGAACAAGCATTACGCTAAAACGAAGACCTCCCTTTCGGGAGGTCTTTTTTATTTTGCTTTGACTGCCACCAAAGTCACATCGTCATCTTGCTTGGAACCATCCTGATAACCTTGCAACGTTTCAAGAAGTGTATTGCAAATGTGTTGGGCATTTTGTTTGGGTAGTTCACTGAGCGTCCGTTTGATGCGCTCCAGACCAAACGCTTCACCTTTCGGGTCGCGGCAGTCGGTCATGCCATCAGTGTAAAGGATGAGGGTATCACCAGAGGTCAGCTTGATCATTTTCTCATCCAGCGTCACTGGTTCCCATAAACCGATCGCCATGCCCGGGCTATGCGGCATGCGCTCGACGCTGCCATCGGCATGCATGATCAAAGGGGGTTCATGCCCCGCACGTGCATAGGAAAATTCGCGGGTCTTTAGATCGAGGATGCCATACAGCACCGTAACGAACTGCGTGGATTTTTGCAGCCGCGTAATGTGTGTATTGACCAGGTTCATCACCTCGGCGGGGGTCACACCGATATCCGCCTCTGCCATGATGAGTGCATGCGCACGCGCCATGAACAGTGCAGACGGCACACCCTTATCTGCCACATCGCCAATGAGAATGCCAATGCGGTGATCTTTAAGTTCAAAGACATCGTAAAAATCGCCGCCCACCTGGCGGGCGGGTAAAATGCGCGCGCCAAAACTGAATTCCTCAGTATCCGGAAGGACATCAGGAAGAATACTTAATTGAATGTCTGCAGCAACTTGAAGTTCACGTTCGAGGCGTTCTTTTTCGATCAATTGATCCTGCGCCTCTTTTAATTCATCATAGGCTTTTTGCAATGCCTGATTCTTCGCCACCAGATCATGGAACGCAGACTCATTGGACGAGTCTAATCGTTCGCTCATGATCGAAACCATTGAATACGCCAGAAGGGGCCAGCGCTGGAGGCATTCATTGAACTTGTCGCGGTCCATCACCCACAGGCGGCTATCCTTCGAAGCGCGAACACTGGCAGTGCGCTTGCCTTTGGGCATGATCAGGCTCATTTCGCCCACATACTCACCGGGTCCACAGGTGCGCAGGAACATTTCATCCGTTGAGCCAGCCGCAAGAACGATCTGCAACTCCCCCGTCATCACAACATACATGCTATTGCCGGGGTCCCCTTCACGGAAAATGAAATCGCCATCTTTGTAATTTTCGATGGGCAACTCATTAATGAGCTGGTACAACTCCAGCTTTGGAATATCTCGAAACAGGGGGATATTAAGAAAAACGGTGCCTTCCTTTTTTGGGGATGGTCACTTGGCATCTCCACGCAGATCCATTATTTCCTTGCCAGCCAGCTTGTCTTGAATGCGCTGCGCAACAAGGTCAAGATGGCTCGGGTAATTCACATAATCGAGGTCATCGGTTTGAATGGTCAACACCGGACAAAGGTCAAATGAACCGAGCCATTCATCGTAAAAAGAATCCAATAAAGTTAGATATTCTGCCGTGATACCGGTTTCCATATTACGCGCGCGGCGGCGAATGCGTTCCATTAGAACCGGAACGGGTGCCCGCAGATAGATCAACAGGTCAGGACGAGGAAGTCCGTTAACCACCAGCTCGAACAATTTTCGATAAGCAAGATAATCTCGCTCATTCAGGTTTCCGAGGTGATGCAGGGCACGAGCAAAGATATGGGTATCTTCATAAATACTGCGATCTAAAATGGCAGAGCGCGCATCCCGCGCCGCCACCAAATACTGGTCGGCACGATGCCCAAGAAAAAATATTTGTAAGTGAAAAGACCAGGCACGCATATCTCCGTAAAAATCGGAAAGATAGGGGTTATCTGCCACGGATTCATATCCCGTCCACCAGCCAAGGCGTGCGCCGATGCGTTCTGTCAATGTGGTTTTGCCCGCACCAATATTCCCAGCTACCAATACAAGATGTTTAGCCATAGTTTAGTGATTTTATCATGCCGAAAGGTTACGGGTATAATTTATAAATAAATTTTAGGAACACAGGAGATCAAAACGATGAAAATTCGCGACGCGTCCGGTTGGACAATGTTTATATTCGGTGTCATGGCATTCCTGCTTGGCGTTGTTGGCATCATTCGTCCTGAGATTCTGCTTGCCATTCTTGGCTTCGAGGTCGTGGAACGCGCCGCCCGTGCCTCTTCCGACTATACCTTGACCTTTATGACCGCATCCTCCATGGCATCGTTAAACATGGGCATCTATTACGTTCTCGCCGCCCTGAATGATGTAAAGATCTTTTATCGTTGGACCGTCCCCTTCCGCGGGCTGACATTCATAGTCTTCACTACCGTCGTCATCCTCGGCATTGCCCCGCTTAAATTTATCGGCGTCCCTGTATGGGAACTGACCGGCGCGATCGCCACCGGCATTGCGCTGGCAAGAGAGAAAACTACCAACAAATGAAATACAGAACCATTCTTATCAGTACGATCTTGATCATTGGCGCATTTCTATTTTCGTGCGCCAATAATCAGGGAGACCAAACCACCGCGCTGGATACAAACGCCATCCGCACCCAAGCCGTGGAAACCTTCGCCTCCAACCTGACCGGGCTTGCTCCATCCCCCACACCTTTCCCTACACTGACGCCCGTCGGCGTGACCGAAACAGCGCTTTCCACCACCCCCGAACCATCCCCCACCTCCAACCCCTGCTTCAACCTGCTCTACATTGAAGATATCACCATTAATGACGGTACACGCATGAAGCCGGGCGAAAAATTCACCAAGACCTGGCTCGTGCAAAATATTGGCGGATGCGCATGGCGCCCCGGCTTCACCTTCCAACATGTTGGCGGTGAAGCGATGCGCGGAGCCCCAGTCACATTGACCGAAGCCATTCCCACTGGAGCCAAACGCGAGATATCCGTCGAGTTGGTGGTGCCAAGCGGCATTAACGGTGTCATCGAAAGCGCCTGGCAAATGGCGGATGAGAATGGCATCTTTTTTGGAGATACGCTCTTTGTCAATATTGTGGTTGGGAGTGTCACCACCCCGGCAGTGACTAGCACACCCTAGCAAAAATAAAAGACGCGGCATTGTCCGCGTCTTTTTTGTAGTACCGAATATTGTTACTGGGCTGCTGGTGCTGGTGAGAACGATTCGATGGCAACCTTCGTCTTGTCGTTCGGGTCGTATTTAACCATTACCGCACCATTTGGAACGACCATCCCAATTTGAAAACGCCCGATGATCTGAGTGACTTCTGCTTCAAATGGTTCGCCGTACATCGGCATCACGCGCAAACGGATGCGCGCCTGCGGGTTATCGTTCATGGTCACACCAGTATCCTGCACAGAAAGAATCACAGCCGGAGCCGAAACACCAGTTTGAATGAGATTTCGATTTGCAGACATGCTCTTAAATGTACCCCCAAACACCTTATACATAAGAAAACCGGTGCCAGCGAGTGTAACAAGAGTTATTAAACATCCGCAAGCGATTGAAATCACTGTAATTAGTATTGACATACCACCAATGAATGGTTCCATTTTATTTCTCCAAAAAATGATTTTTGATTAACTTCATTTTATCAGCCAGGTTTCAATTGCCAACTCCCCCGTTTGGGGGAAGCGGATAAAATTGGTCCATGCCCATCTCCCCCACCTACACAAAAATCATCATCATCCCCGCCTCTGCCATTGATGAGAACGGACACGTCAACAATGTGGTCTATGTGCAATGGATGCAAGACCTCGCCCTCGAACATTACTCGAACATAGGCGGCATTGAAGCACAGGGACCCAACTCCACCTGGGTCATCCGCAAACACAGCATCGAATATTTCCTGCCCGCTTTCGAAGGCGAAGAGATCGAAGCCCGCACCTGGGTGGAAGAGCTGCGCAAAGTACGCTCCCTGCGCATGTATGAATTTGTGAGGAAAAGTGACGGAAAGGTATTGGTCAAAGGCGAAACGGATTGGGTTTTTATGGATACCCAAACGGGACGCCCGAAGGCGATCCCTGTTGAGGTGGAGAAAATTTTTGAAGCGCCAAGAAGTGAAAATTAATTGACAATTGGATGAGCGTTATTTACCAATCTCTCATACACTTTTATTAACTTCTTCTGCGACTCGTGCCAGGTAAATTTTTCACGCACATGCGCCGCCCCAGACTCTGCCAACCGTTTGGATAGGTCCGCATCGTTCAATAAAACTCGCGCCTGCCGCGCAAGATCGTCTGGGTCGCTGGGAGAAAACAACAGCCCATCCACATCCTCACGGACGAGTTCGCGGACAATGGGCATGTTCGATGCGATTAAGGGTCGCCCTGCCGCCATGTATTCAAGCACCTTGATGGGACATGCCCCCTGGGTAACATTACGGTCATTCAAGCCGAGCGGAGCAACACAAATATCTGCTTTTGCGATCAGATCGGGGATCTCATGGTGAGGTACGGCTGGTTGAACGAACACATTTTCTTCCAAACCCAATTTGCGGATCTGCTTCGCCAGCATTTTGCGCTGACGTGAACGTCCGCGCCCGATAATATGCAGTTTTACAGGTTGTTGTTCCAAAATCTTCGGTAACGCCTTAATAACAATATCCAAGCCCTGCCAATCGGCTAATGTGCCGATATAAAGTAAAACCGGCTCACGTCCATCACGGACGGGCAGCGGGGTGGCAGGAAAATCTGAAGGGCTGACCCCGTTCGGAATGACAGTAACCAACTTGCGGTTAAGTCCGAGCGAAGCAATGTAATCGCGAGTCACATTCGATGGACAAATGATGGCATCGCTCAAGTGCAGAGTCGCCAGTTCCTGTTCCTTTATTTTGGCAAGCAGGTCTGCATCCATGCCGGGGTAGTGATATTTGAGTTCAATGGAAGGCAGCCCATTCACCTCGAAAAGCGTCTTATAACCGAACTTCTTTTTATTTTGGGTAATGTGAAGTCCATCCCAAATATTGCGAAAATGGACAACGTCATACCCGGGGTTGAGTGCAAGATGGGCAAGCACAGACTTGCCAAAATGAACGGCGCGGGCAAGAAAATTCTGCGAGAGGTCTTGCGAAATACGCGTAACCTGCGCACCCTCAATAGTATCTTCGGGGGGGAGTAAACCGTCGTTAGGCGTGATAAGATGGACGCTGAAATTCCCATTGACCAACCCGCGCAAATTGTGCAAAATATGGGTGCTCGCCCCTTTGGGGCTAGGTACGATATCAAAGGCAGTATACAGAACGTTTGTCATTTTCACCTTGGGTGCGTAAGGTATAACGCACTTTTGTACGAGAAATTATAACCCGGAGGCATGGATGGAAAGTCTTTTATGCGGCATCGCCATTGCAGGCATCGTCATCATCTCGATTTTCTTTTACCTGCTAAACACAGCTCGTAAGAAAACAAAGGTTACCAACGCTTTCGGTAAGAAAGATTTTGCGCCAGTTTATGTTTCGATTGCCGATAAACCCGATGCGATCATCCGTGGCATGAACCAGTTCATTGCCCAGGTGCAAAAGACCGAAACCAGCGGCGACAAATGGCGCTGGATCCCGTTGATCATTTTCTTTGCTGGCATTGGGTTGGCACTCGTCGACGTCCTGCTTTTCCTGCTCGGTTACACATCTTACATTTTTATTGTTGGCGGGCTGATGCTTTGGGTCGCCGCCATCGTCATGGCGCGCAGCCTGCGCCAAAGCGATATTCTCGATTTTTCTCCGCGCTATAACGGGACTAAAGAGATCCTGCATACCCTGCGAGATGACCTCAAACCCGGCACGACCTTCCTTGGTCATCTCGACCTGACAGGTGCGATGCTTCAAAATAAGGTGGCGCGCGAAACACAGGATACTCAAAGCCGTACCACCCAACATTTTAGCGACCCATGGCTTTCGCTCAAGGCAAAACTTTACGACGGCAACGTCTTACGAGTAACCGCGGTGCAAAAATCCAAAAAACGAAAATCCTATTGGAAGCGCAGCCGCATCAGCGGCAAGAGTAAGCTCAAACCAGAAAAGTACAAGGGTTCAGCGCAGGCATTGAAGGTGCGCATTGTAGTCAACCCTGAAGCGTATATTATCAAGGCGAATAACCTGTTCTCGCAAGGCAAAGATGTTGGCAAATTCAAGGTTGAACAATTAAGCACCGAAGGCGGCATGATCAACATCCTTGCCATCTCCCCTTTCGAAGAAGTTGGACAGACTGATATTCTGACGTTCCTGAAATCGGCATATACCTTATTGGAAAGAAAGGCTGCATAAATGAGTCGTAAAATCATTCCTTTTGTAATCGCATTCGTATTGATCTGTCTGGTGATGGGTGTGGCAGGCGTGTTCGCTTTCAGCGGCGCGGCCACGGCCGAAAAATTCGGCAGCGACGAAGCATGGTCACAACCCTATTCCACTGCCGAAAGCATGAAGGTCATCGACCTGACCGGCGACGGACAAGACGAACTTTTCATTCAGAATACCAGCAACGTCAGCGTTATGGACGGTTCCGGAACAACGTTATGGAGTTTCAATTACTCATCTCTCAAGACCACACTTGGGGATGTGAACGGCGACGGTGTTGAAGATATCGTTGTTTATCATATGAGCACCGGTCCATCTGTGGATGTCATTTCCAAGGGAAATGCAACCCCCATCGCGCAATATCTGACTGATGTAGTAACCCCCTCCCGCGTGGCGGTTATCCGCTTCGCTAGCGGACCTGAAATTGTCCTCGGCGATACTTCAGGCAGTGTCCTCGCTTTGAGTACAGACGGTGCCCCGCTGTGGAACAGCAGAGTCGGCTCAGCGGAGATCCGCGGCATGGATGATGCGCTGATCGGCGGTCAGATGCATGTTGCCATCGCATCCAATGATGGAACCGTGAAGGTCTTTGCATCAGACGGCACAACGGTCTGGACGGTGAGTCAGGAACAGCTAAGAAGGATGCGCGCCTTCGACCTCAATGCCGATGGCAATAGTGAGATCATCACTGGCGGCGAGTATGGTTTATTCCGAATCTACAACGCCGCAAATGGACAAGTGCTCTTTGAAAAATCATTGGGGCAAGCCGTGAGCGAAGTGCGCGAAGTGGAATTGAATGGCGACCCGTCTTCGCGTGAGATCGTGGTCGGCGGCAAAGATGGCGGCATTTGGGCGTTCTCGTTCAATGGCACTACCGCCAGCCAGATGTGGACCGGTTCCCTGGCAGATAAAGTGACCGAGATCTCCGGTCTCGACATCAACGAAGACGGCAAACAGGAAGCTGTCATTGGTGACGATGCAGGGAATGTTGCTGTCTTTACCGAAAACGGCACACGCAACAACCTGCCTAACCATTCAACTGGCATCACCCGCATTGACATTGGCAAGCTCGGCAATGAGCGTTACGTGGTCATCGCCGACCATGATGTGGTAACAACCAACAAGGTTAACTTCAGTTCCATTCCGGGCTTTCAGTTTATGCCGCTGGTGGTGGGGTTGATCGTCTCGGCGGTCATCCTTGTGATCGCGGGCATCCTCGCGTCCATTCCGCCCAAGCCAGAGATGAAGCTCTCGCTGCAAGACAAGAGCCGCGAAAGCCTCGAAGCCGAACGCCGCATGTTGAAGGAACACATCGCGGACGTGGAACGCCTGCGCAAAGCAGGTGAGATGTCCAATGAAGCTTATCTCTCGCGCCTCAAACGCCTGCGCGGCGACCTTGCCGAAAACGAAGCCGCCTTCAAAACTGCGAACTTCCCCATCAAAACCGAAACCTTCGCCTGCCCCAACTGCGGCGGCACCTTGGAATTGGGTATGGATAAGTGTGAGTATTGCGGGCAGGTGATTTTGTCGTAGTTACAAGTTAAAGGTTATAAACTGAAGATTACAGGTGACAGCCCAAATGGTTGTTACCTGTTTTTTTAGAGTAGTGGGAAAATTAATTCTTTAACGCAAAGGCGCAAGGACGCTAAGAAAATCATTTCTTTGCACCTTTGCGTCTTTGCGTTAAGGGCTGGATCGTTCCCTACAAACCGTTAACCACCCGATGAATTCCATGCTTGACAAGCCGTTGACCAAAATTTATGACCATACCAAGTTTCAAGCCGGTAAGGCGCAGATAGGTTAAAGTTTGCGACTCAAAAATGGGATTATAGGTTAATACTGCTTTACATTCCACGATAACCAACCCTCCGGCAAGTAAATCCAACTTTAGAGGTGCGGCTATTAATTCTCCCTTGTACTGGACAGGTACAGGCTTTTCCATTTCAACCTCAACGCCGCGATGCTTGATCTCAAACCCCAACGCATCTCGATAAATGGACTCCAATAATCCAGGTCCGCCCAAGGTTTTATGTACTTCAATCGCTGATTCAACAATTATTTTGCTGATTTCATTTTCATCCATCTTAAATCCCTTCTCTATTGTTACCGAGACTGTAGTTTACCAAGATTTTTAACGTAAAGACGCAAAGCCGCCAGGATTTAATCTCTTTCCTTTGCGCCCTTGCGTCTTTGCGTTAAGGCTCTAAGCCCTTATTACACCGAAAACAGCCCCCCTGCAAAACTGAAACCTTCGCCTGCCCCAACTGCGGCGGCACGCTGGAATTAGGTATGGACAAGTGTGAGTATTGTGGGCAGGTGATTTTATCGTAGGGGTTGCAGGCGGGGGAAAAACACAAACCCGCTTTTCAGAAGACCACAAGAAAACCACGAAATCAGACATTTCGGGAGTTTTCACTGGGGTGAAGAGGGAACGCCCGCAGCAACCGAGTTTGTCTGAAACGATGGTCGTACCTGGCTTTCAGCGAGAACGGAATAGGCAGAACGGAACCGACGCTGTTATCGAGGACCGCGTACCACGACGCGCGCCACGAGCCGCCCCGCAGCACTCGTGAACCGCTGGCGGATAAATCCTCACGTCCATCAGATGCACTATAAGGATAACCTTGATACAAACTACTCACCCATTCCCAAACATTACCTGCCATATCCAACGCGCCATAAATGCTTGCGCCATCAGGGTATGAACCGACCGGGGCTGTGTCACCTACACAAAACTTACTGCCATCATAATAATTGGCATACGCACAACTTATCTCTTCCCCCCACGGATACGTTCTCCCATCTTCACCACGCGCGGCTTTTTCCCATTCGGCTTCGGTTGGCAATCTGCGCCCCGCCCACGAGCAATATGCATTTGCCCGATTCCAGTCAACATAAATGACGGGGTAATCATCAAATTCTAAATTTCCATAATAGCTATCGTGAGTGTAGGACTTTACAGAAGCGGGAGGTGAGCAATCCCCATCTTCCACGCATTGAGCATACATGGCATTGGTCACTTCGGTTTGGTCGATCCAGAAAGCATCCAGATTTACGCTGTGAGTTGGTTGTTCGTCACTCTCGCCCGTATCACTTCCCATCGTAAATTCACCCGCAGGCACAAAGACTAGCGTCATACCATCTTCGCCATTCTTGGTCGAGCCAATGCCGGGAGTAGGCGTAAAGGTTGGGGGTACAGGGGTGAAAGTCTTTGTTGGGGCGGGCGGCATTGTCTTTGTAACAGTAGCAGCGAAAACAACGGGAATCTCGTCTGTTGGCGCAGAATTTATATTCTTGAATAAATAGTTCCCGCCAAACACAGCAAGGAGCAAACAGGCAAGAACGATCCCGCCAATGCCAAATAGGCGCACGTTCAATTTTGGCGCATCCCGTTTCTTTTCAACTACGCGGGCAGGCGCATCTTCGTAGATCGGGCTTGCAGCCCGACTTGCTTTTTCATTGGTTGTGATTGTCGGGTTGGAAACCCGACCTACTGGTTGTTTGGCTTGCGCCAGTTCAATTTTCTTGCGCTCAGCTCGTTCGCGTTCCACTTTTTCGCGCATGATTTTTTCGGCAACATCACTTTCCTCTTTTTCCCGCGTCAATCTTGCGGCGGTTTCGCGCTCTTCTTTTTCGAGTGCGGCTTTTTCCAGTGCTTCTCGTTCCACTCGTTCACGTTCAGTTTTTTCAAGTGCGGCTCGTTCAAGTGTTTCGCGTTCCGCGTTTTCACGCGCTGCAATTTCTGCGGTTGCCTGCTTTTCAATCTCTGCAGGTTTTGTGACAGGCTTTCCCCTGCGAGTATCTTCCAGAATCACGGGCGAAACCTCGTCGCCGAGGTCTTTTGCCCGCACGTTCAACCCCATTAATAAACGCTTGCGTCCATCGGGGCGGAAATAGTCCACCCATTGATAGGGGCTTAAGCGTTTAGGAACGTCACATTCTTCCAGTTTGACGGGGATGATGAAGATCGTCCCCTGAGGCTTTTCCATTGCCTTGTCCAAAGCAAATACAATTTCCTTTTGGACGTAGCCCTCTTTGTTGACCGAGTTCTTCGAGAGACAAACTAAAATGACATCGGAATTGAACAAGGCTTTTGGGATTTCCACTTCCCAATTTTGCCCAGGGAGCAAATCCGCCTGGTCGAGCCAGGGTGAAATGCCATGCTGTTTGAGGTAACGGTGAAGTTTCCAGACGGCTGGTTTGTCTTGTGAGGCATGACAGAGAAAAACGCGGAGTTGTCTTGGCATGGGGTATCCCGATTACCAAAATTATAAACCCTCCCGTCGAATAATCAGCGGGAGGGTTCTTTTTCGTTTCGTCTCTCTTTAAATCTATTGCTGGCTGCCCAAGACCATTGTCCAGTAATGGGAGTATCGGTTCACAGTGTCGTTGGGGTTATACACATATCCGATCCCGATCTCGGTAAAGTTGGGATTCAGGATGTTCGCTTTATGAGGCGCGCTGTTCATCCAACCGGTCATGACAGTAGCCGGGGTGCGGTATCCTGCTGCTACGTTTTCGCCCCACCATGTGAAGGGATAACTCGTACGCTTAATGCGATCCAACGGGGAAGAACCATCGGAGCCTGTGTGGGACATAAAGAAATTGCAGCCCATATCGAGAGAGTGCGCCTGTGCAGCCTGGGTCAACTGAGCCTGGCTGGTTACTGCGTTCAACCCAGCAGCAGCACGTTCCTGGTTAACAAGGACGATCACATCCGCTGCAAATTGGGCAGCGTTGGAATCGCTGGCAGTACATTGACCTTCAGGTGAGACCTTAATTGGGTCGTTTGCTGCACCTGCTGAACCTTCAAGTGACAGACTGGAAGCATCTGAAGAAACCGGCGGGATCAAACTGCCCGCCTCATCCCCTTCCACAGGGGCAGCATCTGTGGCGCAAGCCTGTAAAGCGAACAAAGCGACGATCAGCAAGACATACAAATAACGTTTCATTCTCTCTCCTCATATATAGATAATCAATACCATCCGGGTATCTTCCCGGTTTACAAATTAAGTTGCAATAATACCTTGGGAAGGGTCGTGACCCCAAAAGACGGACAATAAAGAGAGACCACAAAGAACACCAAGTTACCTTCGGTGAACTCTGTGGTCTCTTCTGCCAAACAAATTCCTAAGTAGGTAATCGAAATAAATTTTAAAAAGAGCATCGTCATTGCGAGGAGGGCGCTCTTTCCGACGAAGCAATCTTGCCCTCAAGCCGTGGGATTGCTTCGCCGCAAAAGGCGCGGCTCGCAATGACGGAATTCTAATTATTTTCGACCGACCACTTAGCTGAGACTTTTTACCATTAATACAACGGCAGAGACGTATCCACTTCCTCAGCCCAGGCGTTAATGCCGCCTTTGAGATTCTTCATTTTCTTGAAACCAGCGGAGGATAAAATTTCGATCGCGCGTGCCGAGCGGGATCCGCGTTTGCAGAAGACGACCATTTCTTCGGCAGAGTCCAATTCCGCCATGCGCTGGGCAACCTCACCGAGCGGAATGTTCTTTGCGCCTTTGATGGCGGCGATCTCCAACTCATGAGGCTCACGCACATCGAGCAGGAACAGGTTCGGGTCACGTTCGAGGCGTTCTTTCAGGTCCTGTGCCGTAATATCCCAGTTCGCGCCCGCAGAGGTATCATCCGCGTGGTGACCAGGGACACCACAAAATTCTTCGTAGTCGATCAACTCTTTGATATCGGCGTTGGGTCCGCACACGCGGCATTTGGGATTCTTCTTGAGTGTGACAAAGTCAAAGCTCATATCGAGCGCGTTGTAAAGCAGCAGCTTGCCGATGAGCGGTGTGCCGATGCCGAGCAAAACTTTCAAGGCTTCAGTGGCTTGAAGCGTACCAACCGTGCCGGGAAGGATGCCCAGCACACCGCCTTCCGCGCAGGAAGGGACAAGCCCAGGTGGAGGCGGCTCAGGGAAGAGACAGCGATAGCACGGTCCCTTCTCGGCATGGAAGACACTCACCTGCCCATCGAAGCGGAAGATGGAGCCATAGATGTTCGGCTTGCCCAACATCACGCAGACGTCATTGGTGAGGTAGCGGGTCGGGAAGTTATCGGTGCCATCAATGATGACATCGTAATCCTTCGCGATGCGCATGGCGTTCTCGGAAGTATACGGCTCGTTGTAAATATCCACTTGAATATCAGGGTTGAGGTCTTGCAGGCGTTCCTTGGCACTTTCCACTTTCAACTTGCCAACCGTGGACGTGCCATGAATGACCTGCCTCTGCAAGTTGGACGAATCGACAATGTCGTAGTCCACCAAGCCAATGCGCCCAATGCCCGCCGCGGCGAGATACAACGCGACGGGTGAGCCAAGTCCGCCCGTGCCGATGACTAGCGCGGAGGAGTTCTTTAATTTAATTTGTCCCTGCAAGCCCACTTCGGGCATGAGCAGATGGCGCGAGTAGCGCAAAATTTGGTCGTGTGAAAGTTCTTCGATCATGTCAATCTCCTCGTCATTGCGAGGAGGGCGTTCTTTGCCCGACGAAGCAATCTTCAAATTAGTTAGGAGATTGCTCACCGCACTGGCGTACGGCGCAAGTGTCGGGCGAAAGAGCATCGCCCTCGCAATGACAGATGTCTCTACCCGCCCGCAATCGACGGGATCAGCATCACTTTATCGCCATCCTTGATGGGCGTATCGACGCCCTGCAAGTCTTTGATATTGTGCTCGCCAACGAACAAATTCACGAACGGGCGCAGTTCGCCATTTTCGTTGAACAAATGCGGCTTAATAGCGGGGTACTGGGTCGTCAGATCTGCCAGCGCTTCGGAAATTTTCGCGCCGCTCACGTTCACTTCGCTTTTCCCGCTGGTGTACGTGCGCAAAGGGGTGGGGATTCTCAAGGTTGTCATGGATTCTTTTTTTCTCTCTCGTTTCGTTGTTTTATTTACCACAAAGGCTCACAAAGGAACACAAAGGTTTTTCCTTCGTGAGCCTTTGTTCCTTTGTGGTTAAAGATCTTATATAAACAATTGTACATCCGCGTCTGCGGCATATTCAAGGAAAGTAGCCGCACCGCCGATCTCTGCCTGGGGAATGAATTCTTCCTTCTTGAAGCCAAATACATCCATCGTCATCTGGCAGCCGATCAGGCGCACATCCATTTCCACTGCCATATCCCGCAGTTCCTCGATCGAAGCCACGCCTTTATTCTTGAAAGTCTGTTTCATCAAATTGGTTGCAAGGCTTTCAAAACCGGGCACGTTCGCCATCAAAAGGTTTGGCATGGGCCAGGAAATGTTCTGAAAATTTTCAGAACCAAAAGGCATTTTCATGGGCATGGCAGGGTTGCCCAACGGAGATACAGCCGCTGTAAGTTCAGGTTTGAGCAGGGTCAGCCCGTAGAAAGTAAAGAAAATGCCAACTTCCCAGCCCATGGCAGCAGCCGCAGTGGATAAGATGAATGGCGGGTACGCCCAATCAAGAGTACCTTTGCTGGCGATCAGTGCCAGTCTCTTCGGTGCATTCGGGTCAGATTTAGACATGTCTATCTCCTTAGGCTTTCTTCAAAAAGAAAACGAACTTTCCACTTTCTTCTGTGGAAAGCAGCAACTCATTCCCGGTCTGACGGCTCCAAGCCGCAATATCTGGCGGAGAACCGGCATCCGTGGCGATCATCTTCAAGATCTGTCCGGCTTGAAGATCGTTCATGGCTTTCTTCGTCTTCACGATCGGCATCGGGCAAAGCAAGCCTGTGCAATCCAACAGTTGGTCTTCCTTGATTACTTCCATGTTAAAGTTTCTCCTCTTTTTTACTGAATTTCAATTTCTTCTTCGTCATATTTTGAACGGTCTTCCAGCAGTCTCCACGAACGATGGCTGACGGTCTTGCCTTGATCGACCCGCGAAATAATGTAAGAGAAATACGGCTGCGCCCATTCGCGGTCATATTCAGAAGGCACATTCGGACAATCAGGGTGCGAGTGGAAAACACCGATCAAGTCCACGCCCAACTCCATTGCCTTCATCTCCGCCTTCAGGTAATCTTCAGGCGTAAGAAGAAAGCGGTTATGCCTTGCCTCCTCTTCGCGCGCATTATCCAACGGCAACACATCGTTCACATCACCATCCGTGCCGAGCAAAAACCCAGCCCCCTCCCCCGGGTATGCCGCTTCGATATGTTTATTAATTCTTTCAATTAACTCGTTCGTTATTTTTAAACTCATTATCTACGCTCGCTCCCAAAGAGATTTATCACTCAAATATTTGTACCCAGCATCCGGCAAGACCGTCACGACCACGCCTTCTTCCAATTCACTTGCGACTCGAAGCGCAGCCACAACTGCCGCTGCGGATGAGATCCCCACGAACAGACCTTCCTCGCGCGCAAGCCGAATCACCATCTCATGCGCCGCTTCTGTCTTAATCTCAAGCGGAGTGCCCGCGAGTGCCTCATCGTAGATCCCGGGCTTGATCGCACTAGGCATGTGCTTGAGTCCTTCCAACCCATGGAAGGGAGCAT
Source organism: Candidatus Villigracilis vicinus (assembly GCF_016702885.1). Lineage (NCBI taxonomy): Bacteria > Bacillati > Chloroflexota > Anaerolineae > Anaerolineales > Candidatus Villigracilaceae > Candidatus Villigracilis > Candidatus Villigracilis vicinus. Next base: position 73,177 of record NZ_JADJDD010000026.1, on the reverse strand, counting down.
CCGGCTGAAAGGCGAGCGTTTTCACATGCGGCAATTGTTCATTCAAATATCGGCTTGTGCCTGTGAACGTACCCGAAGTGCCCAACCCGGCAATGAAATGCGTCACCTGCCCATTCGTTTGGCGCACGATCTCTGGTCCCGTGCTGACGTAATGCGCCTGCCAGTTCGCGTCGTTGTTATATTGATTCGCATACCAATATGTATCAGGATTTTCCTCTGCCATCTCACGCGCCTTGAGGATCGCCCCATCCGAGCCTTCAAGCGGATCAGTCAACACCAACTCCGCGCCCAGAGCTTTGAGAATGGAGATGCGTTCCGTGCTGGCACTAGCAGGCACCGCCAACGTGATCGGGATGCCCAATGCCGCGCCAAAGGTCGCATACGAGATGCCCATATTGCCAGAGGTTGAATCCAACAGGCGTTTACCGCCATCCAAATAGCCATTAATGATGCCATTCTGGATAATGTTCAGTGCAGGGCGGTCCTTGACCGAGCCGCCGGGGTTGAACCATTCAGCCTTGGCAAAAACCCGTACCCGCGGCGACAGACTCGAGGTCACACGGTGAAGCGGAAGAAGGGGCGTATTCCCCACATGATAGGCAAGGCTATCCAATGGAATCGTATTCGACTCAGTTAATCGTAAGTCTAGTAAGGTCATTTCTCTTCTCTCTTCTGGTTCATTAAAATAAAAACAGTCAACGGACAAACAAAAAGACGGCGAACAAACGCCACATGCGATTTTAGAAATATTCGCAAGCGGGGGTCGTTCTACCGTCTAATTCCGTTGACTGCGGAAGGAGTGTCTATCTCAGGCGGTAGTTACGAGCCCCGCGACAGACACAAGCAAGATTCAAAAGGTTTCATGGTTTTATACATAGATTGCGCCTATTTTATGAATCTTACCGATTTTGTCAATATCAAATCTCTCCCAAATCACCGCCGCCCCCAGCCGCAGAAGCCATTAAAATGACCTTGTCTTCCTCTTTTAAAGGTGTTTCCATTCCGTTCAGGTCCCGCACATGGACGCCGTTCACGAAAATATTGAAATGGCGGCGGAGGTCGCCTTTTGCATCATATAAGTGCGGCTTAAGTGCAGGATAACGCACAAGAATGTTCTCCAATAATTCAGAAACAGTATTGCCAATCACAGGAAACTCACTCTGGTTATCTACATAATATTTCATCAAGGCGGGGAATTTCACAGTCGGCATGATTTGAATTTTAATTCAAAAAGCCCCGAACTTGAATGGCTCGGGGCTTTTTACTGATTACTAATCACTGTTCACTAAAACTACTCTTCCTTCTTTGCTTCCATTTCCTTCTTATGCGCTTCGATGATCGGACCCGCAATATGAGATGGCACTGTGTCGTAATGATCGAATTCCATGCTGAAGTAACCGCGTCCACCAGTGATCGAGCGGACCTGCGTGGTGTATTTCAACATTTCTGCCATCGGCACATGCGCAATGATGGTGGTGTTGCCGCGCTCGGTTTCGGTGCCTTGTACACGTCCACGACGGGTATTAAGGTCACTCATCACATCGCCCATGTTCGCATCCGGGCAGGTGACACGTACCGTCATGATCGGCTCGAACAAAACGGGACCCGCATCATGCACTGCAAGTTTGAAGGCTTCACGCCCGGCAATTTCGAACGCCATCGGCTTTGAGTCTACTTCGTGTTCCTTGCCATCATAAACGATCACACGCACATTGCTCATCGGGTAACCGGCAAACGCGCCTCTTTCCATCGTGGCTCGGATGCTCTTTTCAATTGGAGGCAGGTAAGAACGGGATAGGTTCATACCCACCAATGCATCCTGAAAATCGAAGTCACCTTCCATATACGGCTCAATCCGCAGATGAACTTCGCCGAACTGCCCCGCACCACCCGATTGTTTCTTATGGCGGTATTGGGCAGCTGCTTTCTTGGTAATACCCTCACGATAAGGAACCTTTGGTTCATGGGTCACGATACCCACCTGGAATTTTGCCTGGGCACGATGGACTGCCACATCAATATGCTGGTCACCCATGCCCTGCAAAACGGTCTCGTGAGTGGCGGGGTCATTCTGCCAAACGAGCGTCATATCTTCTTCGCTCAGGCGGGATAGAACTGTAGATATCTTTGCGGCATCCGCCTGGGTCTTGGGGGCAATTGCCACACGATACAACGCTGCCGGATAAGCAGGCTTTTCAATGGTTAAAGGATGACCCTTGTCGCAAAAGGTGTCGCCCGTAGAGGTCACTGTCAACTTCGAAACAACGGCAATATCCCCGGCATGGACAACTTTGGCAGGCAGCATTTCCTTGCCGCGCTGGAAGTGCAAACTCGACATGCGCTCATCTGCGCCTTTGGGCTGATTCCACACATGCGCATCTGCTTGAAGGGAACCGGAAAACACACGGAAATAAGTCATCTTGCCGACGAACGGATCAGCGGTGGTCTTCCAAACATACGCCGCCAGTGGAGACTGGTTGGAAGGTTTTAGTTCTTCTGCACCGTCTTTCCCCTGAGCTGTGCGCTTCACAGCATTGATCGGGGAAGGCATCAAGTCAATGATGTCATTAAGCAGGGCGATCGTTCCCACTTCATGCCCACCTGCCGCACAGAAGATCGGAACAAACTGTCCGGCGTAGACCACATCTTCAAGACCGCGCACCATCTCCTCATCCGAGAGAGAGCCGTTCTCGAGGTATTTCTCCATCAATTCATCTTCGCCCTCGGCTGCGGCTTCCACCATCGTAAAGTGAGCTTTCTCTGCTTCTTCTTTGAGCTCGGCAGGAATATCTCCTGTTGTTTTGCCGTCGCCCAAATAGGACTTCATGCCGATAATATCGACCACACCCTTGAAATCGTGCTTCTGACCAATAGGCAAATGCACCTTGATTGCGCGTTTGTCATGAAGTTTGATGAATTCTTCGACCTGAGCGTAGACTTTTTCAAAGTCCGCGTTTTCGCGATCCATCTTGTTGATAACGATAAAGCGCGGCAGATTAAACTGATCGCAATAACGCCAGGCAAGTTCAGTGCCGACTTCAATGCCCGCAACGGCATCTACTAAAATAATTGCGCCATCAGCCACACTCAAGGCGGAAACCATCTCGCCTACAAAATCAGTGTAGCCTGGCGCATCAAGAAAATTTATTTTGTAATTCTTGTGTTCAACCGGGATCACGCTCGTATAGATTGAAATTTTTCTTCTGTGCTCTTCGTCATCGTAATCCGATGCTGATGTCCCATCCTCTACCTTGCCAAGGCGGGTCGTCGCCCCCGTTACGTGCAAAAATGCTTCTGCAAGCATTGTCTTGCCTGCACCCCCGTGTGAAACCAACGCAATATTGCGAATAAACTCGGTGGTATACTCTTTCATCGTAAATAACCTTCCTGTCTATTAGGATGTAAAGCAGGTTACACGATTGTAAAAGAACTCAAATGAATTGTCAAAGTGTGGAGCGTCACCCATTAATCATGACATTGTGGACTATCAAACGGTGCGATAAATGAGCGCTCTTTTTGCCCTTTATTCTTTTGTTTTCATTGCGGCAGGCTTTGCGCTGGTCGCCGGGGTCATTCTGCTCTCCAATAAACCCAAATGGAACGACTATCTAGCCTTTGGCGTGATCGTTTTAGGGCTGGTCATTGCCTGGACGATCCTGCACCCGCGCCAAACCCTGTTAATGGATGATGCCAAAGAAGTGCAGGCAATGATCGGGGCTGGCAAACCCGTCCTGCTCGAATTCCAATCTCCCTACTGAATACGCTGCGTATCGATAAAGCCCGTCGTGGACGAGCTCGAACAGGAAATCGGCGATGAGATCCATTTCATTCGCCTCAATATTCAAGAAACCATCGGCATGGAACTCGCGCCTGTATATGGTTTTGAATTCACCCCCACTTTTATTTACTTCGATGCGCAAGGCAGCGAAGTCTGGCGCATGGTCGGAGAATTTGACCCCCAGCGCGTGCGTGACACCCTCGCAAATGAGTAAACTCCTCCGTCGGCTGCGTTTCGACATCTCCTATTTATTTGGCAGCACCCCTTGGGATAGCGGCATCACACCGCCCGAGTTATATGACTTTATGGCAGCTCACCCCGCTGGGCGAGCCCTCGATATCGGCTGCGGTACCGGAACCAATATCATCACTCTTGCAAATGCAGGCTGGCAAACCCAGGGCTTCGACTTCGCCCCTCGCGCCGTGAACCTCGCAAAACAAAAGATCAAAAAAGCAGGTGTTCAAGCCGCCGCCTTTATTGATGACGCCACCGAAATGAAGAATGTCTCGCCGCCCTTTGATCTTGCGCTTGACCTTGGTTGTTTTCACGGTATCGAACAAAAAGCGGATTACCTTACCCAACTCACCCGAATCCTCGCCCCAGGTGGATTTTGGCTGCTATACGGATTCTTCAAACCTGCCGCCGATCCTGCCGCGCCTGGGCTTGCTGATTCAGACCTTGCCCTGATCCAACACCATGGACTAACCCTCGTCTCCCGCAAAGACGGCTGGGACAAACGTGAACGCCCCTCGGCATGGTTTTTGTGGCAGGCTGGCTCGTAAGGCTTTTCCCATATCACGCATCACGACCTATAGACTATGATGTGTGAAATCCCCCTATGAAAATTCTCTTTCTATTTCTCGACGGTATCGGGCTCGGCGAAGACAACCCTGAAATAAACCCGTTTCTTCGTGCAAACATGCCGCTTTTAGAATCATTGCTCGGCGGCAAAAAGATGACCAAATCCGCTGCGCCATTTGAAGGGGAAACGATCAGTCTCAAGGCGATTGACCCCAACCTCGGCGTTAAAGGTTTGCCACAATCCGCAACCGGGCAGGCTGTGCTCCTCACAGGCATCAATATTCCCGCAGAACTTGGCTATCACTATGGACCAAAACCCAACCCTGAAGTGGCGCAATATCTCAACGGGCAAACTATCTTCTCCAGCACGGTGAATGCTGGCAGAAAAGCCGCCTTGCTCAACGCTTATCCCCCACGTTACTTCGACGGCATCGACTCGGGCAAGCGTCTGTACTCCTCCATACCGCTCGCATTAACCAATGCAGGCATCCCGCTCTTTACTGAAAAAGATTATTTCGCCGGAACCGCCCTCTCGGCAGACTTCACCGGCGAAGGCTGGCGCGACTTTCTTGGCTTCCCTGATGCGCCGATCTTTGACCCGGAAAATGCTGGAGTCAACCTTGGCAGCCTTGCCCGCCATTATGATTTCTCCTTTTTTGAATATTGGGCAAGCGATTATGCTGGTCACAAACAGGACATGCCCTGGGCCGTAAGACAACTGGAGACATTCGACGGTGTCTTGAAAGGGTTGCTTGCCAACTGGCAAAACGAAGACGGTCTCATATTGCTCACTTCCGACCATGGCAACATGGAAGACCTCGGCACACGCAAACATACCGCCGCACAAGTACCCTTACTATTATTTGGAGATAAAACAAAAAGAGACGCCTTTGCAGACGTCTCAGATCTGGCGGGAATTGCGCCCACGATCAACAGGTTACTTCTGTAATCTTGCGATGACTTCTTTTGCAAAGGAAGCCATTTCCCGATCTGCACGGTTCGTAACGATTTGCTGTAAAGCAGGGAGTGCGCGCGTGTCTTTCATGTCTGCAAGAGCCTGAATAGCTTGCGTTTTCACCTCACGGTCTGAATCTTGTAACATTTCAATCAGATACGGCACAACTCGTTCGTCTTTTATAGATCCCAACCCAATGACGGCATGTTTGCGCACAGAGGCTTCCGGGTGGATAAGTGCCTCAGCTAGAACGTCGATGGCAGGCGCTCCAAATTTTGCCAATGCCTCTGCCGCAGTTTGACTCACTTCATGATGCAGGTCATAGACTGCCATGCCCAATTCTTCAATAGCGCTTGGGTTGCCAAGTCTTCCAAGCAGTTTTGCGGCAAATTTACGAACAGTTCCTTCGCGGTCACCCAGAGCTTCTATCAACGGCTCAACAACCGGCTCGCCCATATTTTCGATGGCAGCGAGCAGAATACGTACGGCTTGTTCACGCTCAAACCACCAAAACGAGTCGCGCAAGGCTTCCATTAGAAAGGGAATGGCTGCCGGGCTATGTGAATCACCCAGTGCTCTTACCGCCGCCTGACGTACATCAATGATGGGGTCATCCAAAGTGACGTTGGCAAGTTCGTCAAATGTAGAGGGGTCGCGGAATTTTCCTATGGCAGTGCATGCCGCAATACGGACTTCGTCTTCAGGATCTTGCAAGAGTGGGAGCAGTTCATGGATCACCTGCGGGTCGCCGATATTCGCAAGGGCAAGCGCGGCACGCGCCTTTACTGTAAAAAACTCACCTTGCAAAGCCTCAAGCAAAGCGGGGGTGGCATGCTTATCCTTGCTCATACCGAAAATATCAGCTACCCGTCCGCGGATAATTGGGTGGGCAAACTTGAAAGCCTTCATCAGTTCGGGAGAGGCGGCAGGGATGCGGGCAAGAATCTGCTGATAGATGGCTAGCAGGTTCAAGTCTTGGGACTGAAGCGCATCCATCAATGCGGGAACAGCATCCGCACCGAATCGGATCAACTCCTGTGCAGCCCGGTCGCGCTTTGCAGAATCTGCCAGCAGGGGAATCCATCGTTTTGCTTCAGCTTGTTTGGGGTTTGCGAACCATGCCATAAATTTATTTTACATGAAATCGAATTCGATTTATATTGCGAAGTGTATAATAACAAAAATATCGGTTCAACAACCAGAGGAGATGTCATGAAAGCAGGAAGAGAACTTGCGTTTGTTCTTGTCGTTTTTATCTTTTTCGTTCTTGCATGCAACCTGCCCCTTCCGGGCAGTACCACCGGTGGTGGAGAGCCGGCGGCGGTAGTGAGCCCCGGCGTGACGTATGTGGTGGTCGTGGAGAATACATCTACAGCAATCCCCGCCGACACGCCGATACCTGCCACAGCTACGCCGCAGGTTCAGCCTGAGCTGACTTTAACGAAGAACTCCAATTGCCGTCTGGGTCCGAGTACCTACTACAATGTAGTGGATCAGATCGCTTCGGGCAGTGTAATGCCAGTGATCGGGCGCAGCGAAAAAAGTGATTGGTGGCAGATTGTCAACAATACAGGGCGGGAATGCTGGGTCTTTATGGAAAATGCCACCCCCAACCAGGATTTTAGTTCGCTGGCAATTGGTGAAGCCCCCCCACTTCCAGGCATCCCTTTGAACTTTGTGATCACCGACCAACTGTGCCAGCCAGGACCAAAAAAATTCTCGGTGGCAATGAGTTGGTCCAGCGGCGGCGGTGAAACGGCATTCCGCGTGTATCGTGATGGGAATCGCATCGGCGAATACAAGCCCAGCCGATTGACCTATAAAGATACCAATGCGCCGTATAACAAAAACCTCGTTTATGAGGTTGAAGCGGTGAATGAGAACGGCACTTCCGAACGAGCAACCCAGATCGTCCCTGCTTGCAAGTAACAACATTGAAATAAATTGTACAAACTCCCTGTGATTTCTGCAGGGAGTTTTGTTTTGGTTCTTTCAAATCCTATCAAGTCTAAAATCGGATGTTTTTTCTCTGATATAATCCCCGACTCGGCTTACGGGAATCATAACGCCCGAGAACTTTCGGTGTTTACTCCCTAAGTATTCTGCCAAATTTTGTCATGCCGTTAAGGCATGCACCCCTCTATTTTGGAGTTTTTTAGATGAAGAAAGAACAGTTACTTGATTTGTATCACCAGATGGTACTGATCCGGCGTGTGGAAGAACGCGGCGCGGAACTGTACCAGGCTGGCAAGATCGGCGGCTTTATGCACCTGTACATTGGTCAGGAAGCCGTTTCGACCGGTTTGATCGCGGCACGCGAACCTCGCGACCGTGTCATCACCGCCTACCGCGACCACGGTGTGGCCTTGAACTGCGGCATCTCTGCCAATGAAGTGATGGCGGAATTGCTTGGCAAGGCGACGGGCATGTCCAAGGGCAAGGGCGGTTCCATGCACATGGCAGACGTCTCAAAAAACATGTGGGGCGGGCATGCCATCGTTGGTGGACACCTCCCCGTTGCGGCTGGGTTTGCCATTGGCGATCAGTATGCCAAAAATGACAACATTACGATTTGTATGTTCGGTGATGGTGCGACCAATATCGGCTACTTCCATGAATCTTTGAACCTCGCCAAAACTTGGGGGCTGCGCGTATTGTGGGTCTGTGAAAACAACCAGTATGGCATGGGGACCTCTGTGGAACGCGCCTCTGCTGTGACCGAGATCCGCCAAAAGGCAGAAGGCTACGGCATGAAGAACGGTCAAGTTGACGGCATGGATGTGACGAAAGTCTATGAAGCCGCCAAAGAGGCAATGGAATACATTCGCAAGGAAGGGCAACCGTATTTGCTTGAGATCGATACCTATCGCTTCCGCGGGCATTCCATGGGCGACCCGGAACGCTACCGCAAAGCCGAAGAAGTAAAAAAGTGGCAGGAAGAAGATCCCATTGGTATCTTCAACAAGTACCTGCTTGACAAGAAAGTTGCCACTCGCAAGGCGCTCGATGAGATCGAAGCCCGCGTGGAAGAGGAAGTTGCCAAGGCAGTGGAATTCGCCGAGACTTCCCCCGAACCGACAATGGAAGACCTGTACGCGGATATTTACGCGGATTAAAAACGATATTCGATAATCGAACTTCGATCTCTCGAGTATCGAATATCGTTTTACAAGGAAACGAACATACTATGGCTAAGATAACCATGCGCGAGGCGATCTCGCAAGCTTTAATGGAAGAAATGGACCGCGACCCCGCTGTCTTTATCATGGGCGAGGAAGTGGGCGTTTGGGGCGGCACTTATGCCGTCACCAAAGGTTTTTACGACAAATACGGACCTGACCGCGTGAAGGACACCCCCATCGCAGAGAACGCCATTCTTGGCGGTGCGATCGGCGCGGCAATGGTCGGTCAACGCCCGATCGCTGAGTTGATGACCATCAACTTCGCCTTCTCGGCGATGGATTACATCGTCAATCAAGCTGCCAAACTGCGCTACATGTTCGGCGGGCAGTTCATGCTGCCGCTCGTCATCCGCGCTGTCGGCGGCGGTGGACGTCAGCTTGGCGCTACCCACTCGCAGACTCCCGACGCCATCTTCGCGCACTTCCCCGGTCTGAAAGTCGTCAGCCCCGGAACGCCGGAAGATGCCAAGGGTCTTTTGAAATCCGCCATTCGTTCGAATGATCCGATTCTCTTCATCGAACACGCCACCATGTACCAGGTCCGTGGCGAAGTACCCGAAGGCGAATACACCATCCCGATCGGCAAATCGAAAATTCAGCGCCCCGGCAAAGACCTCACCATTGTCACCTACTGCAAGGGTCTTGAACTCTCCATGAAGGCTGCCGACGAACTCAGCAAGCAAGGCATCGAAGCTGAGATCGTGGACCTGCGCACCCTGCGCCCGCTCGACATGGAACCCGTGCTCGAATCCTTCAAGAAAACCAATCGTGCTATTGTCGTTGAAGAAGGTTGGAAGTCTTACGGTGTCGGCAGCGAAATCGTAAGCCGCATCTACGAAGAAGCCTTCGATTATGTTGACGCACCCATCATCCGTGTGGCGCAAAAGGAAGTTCCCCTTCCCTACAACCGCACCCTCGAACAAGCCGCTCTCCCGCAAGTTCACGATATCGTCGCCGCGGCAAAGGAGGTCTTGAAATAATGGCTGAAACAATTTCCATGCCCAAACTCGGCTTCGACATGGCAGAAGGTCTGCTCGTCCGCTGGGTGAAGCAGGTGGGCGAAAATATCAACAAAGGCGACGTGCTCGCCGAGATCGAAACCGACAAAGCCACTGTGGAAGTTGAATCTTCCGCGAGCGGTGTCGTCCTTTCACATATTGCGGAACAAGGTACCATGGTTCCCGTCAATGCACCGATTGCCATCGTTGGTGCTGCAGGTGAAAAAGTGGATGCAAAACCGACCGCAGACAATGGACCAAAAACCACAGCTGCGCCTCAGACTCAAGAGAAGCCTGCTTCAACAACCCAAGCAGCTTCCCCGTTGCCAATCCTCGTCCATCGCTGATGGCGGTCCCGTAAAAGCCATCGCCTCTCGCGCGCAAAGTTGCCAAAGATAATGGTGTTAACCTCGCCTCTGTTCAGGGCTCAGGTCCTGGCGGACGTGTGGTGCGCAAAGATATAGAAGCCACACTATCCAGTGGGCAGTCATCAGTAACCAGTAAACAGTCTGCGCAACCAATTACCAATTACCAATTACCTGTTTCTACTGAAGACAAAGCCATCCCAACCACCAAACTGCGCCAAGCCATTGGTCGCCGCCTTGTCGAATCCAAGCAGACCATCCCCCACTTCTATGTGACTCACGAGTACAAGATGGAAGCGGTCATGGACATGCGCAAACAGATCAATGCGTACCTGCCTGATAATGAAAAGGTCTCCGTCAACGACTTCATCATCAAAGCCGCCGCGCTCACTTTGCGTCAATATCCCAACCTCAATGCCACCCTCAAAGGCAACGAGATCATCCAGTTCGGGCATGTCAACGTCAGTGTAGCCGTCACCGTCCCCGGCGGACTCATGACCGTCGTCGTAAAAGATGCGGACATCAAATCCCTGCGCCAGATCTCAGGCGAGATCAAAACCATGGCTGCCCGAGCCCGTGATGGCAAGGTCAAGCCAGAAGACGTGGACGGCTCGACCTTCTCCACCTCCAACCTCGGCATGTATGACGTGGAAGAATTCATCGCCATCGTCAACCCGCCTGAGGCTGCCATCCTCGCCATCGGCTCCGCCAAGGAAACGCCCGTGGTCGCGAACGGTGAGATCAAGATCGGCTCGCGCATGAAAGCCACCATCTCCGTTGACCACCGCGTCAGCGACGGCGCCGAAGCCGCCCAGTTCATGCAAGCACTGGCTGGGTTCCTTGAAAATCCTGTAAGAATGCTGGTGTAAAAATAAAAACCGAAGCTAATGGCTTCGGTTTTTTGATTAACAATTAGTTACTTGATCGACCATATCATCTTACCCGTACTATTAGAAACGACTAAATTGCCATTATCCAAAATACTGAAGGTATATGATTTTGCGGGCGGATCTTCCGGGGTGTCAGTATTCCATACAAATCTTTCGTCAGCATATAGAACAAGATTGCCATCACCTTGCATGACCAAATGATTCCCCCCACTCCATTCCGTGTTTGTCATCCAGGCAATGCTGCCGTTCGAATAAAGAATCACATTTCCATTTTCGATCTTCAACTCATGCTGCTTGTTTGGTGATGTCAACACCTGCCCCTCATTCAGGGAATTCACAGAAGAATTCGAGGAAAGTGAAGAGAAGGTCGCCGATCGGGCTTCACTCTTCCCAAATGGACTAGGGAATATCCCAGCAACAGTCAGTGTTGCATATGCCGCAATAGCTGCCACAAGCAGTGGAATCAACACTTTCTCTACAAACCATTTTCCATTTTCCGATAGCTGCATAATATGAAAATCTTCCTTTCGATTCAAAGTGGGCAAAACAAAAAATATCCAGAGAATTATACCCGCGAGAAGAGTTGGTCTTATCCGTTTTATAGGGGATACAACGTTAATTTCACACCCTTGACAATTTAGTATAAATATACTAAATTAGTAAATACATACTAAATCAGGAGAAAGCATGTCCCCACGAATATACAAGGCATCGGAACTGACAAAAGCCAATATTCTTCAAAAAGCCATTGAGCTATTCAACGAATCGGGCACGGCATCCATATCCATGAATGCGCTGGCAGAGTCTTTGGGTATGAGCGCAGGGAATTTGCAATATCACTACCGCAACAAGGAAGAGGTCATCCGCGCCATTTTGGAGGTGATGTTTCAGGAGTTCGATGTGATCTACCAACCCGCCCAGGGACAGTTCACACTCGATACGCTGCGGCAACTCATGCGCCTGAACTTTGGCATTATTTGGAAATATCGTTTCTTTTATCGCGAGTTTGCCGCACTGCTCCGCAATGACAAAGTTCTTGCCAAGCGGTTTCGTGAGATCCAAGAGTATCGCGTAACAGAGCAGGAAAATCTGATTAAACAACTGGCAGGTGAAGGCGTAGTCCGAAGCGACCTTCACCCCGAAGAATTGCATAAGGTGGTGCTCATTGGCTGGGTGCTGGGGAATACCTGGCTTTCCTATGCCGAAAGTATGGGGCAAAAGATCAACGAAACCGCGCTGACCGAGGCGGTGGAGATCATGGTGCAGCATTACAAACCATATCTGGAGGCAGCATGAGAACAGCCATCATCATTGGCGCAGGCGTAGGCGGACTGTGTACTGCGATCGCCCTGCAAAATAACGGGATCAAAACAACAGTCTTTGAAAAAGCCGAAATGCTCGGCGATGTGGGGGCAGGACTGGTGCTCGCCGCAAATGCAGTCCGTTCGCTAAGACGTATGGGATTGGCAGAGCAAGCCATTGCCGCTGGTTCGAAGATCATGCGCACACAGATCCGCACCCACACAGGCGATGTCCTTGCAGAAACGGACATGAGCAACTATGAAGATCTATTTGGCGCACCTGGCATTGCCATCCATCGTGCCGCACTGCACAAGGTTTTGTTGGGCGCCCTACCCGAAGGGGCTGTTCGGCTGGGAGCGCCATGTATCAGCGTGGATCAGGATCCGGATGGTGTAACAGCTCGCTTCGAAGATGGAAGCGAAGCACGCGCAGATTTTCTCATCGGCGCAGATGGCGTCCGCTCAGTCATCCGCCGACAGTTGTTCCCGCAAGTGAGCCTGCGCTACTCTGGTTACACAGCCTGGCGCGGAGCAGTCACCAGTCAGGACGAAGCCGCGCTTGGCATTACTTCTGAGTCCTGGGGGCGCGGATATCGCTTTGGGATCATTCGCATGGACACAGAACGGATCTATTGGTTCGCGACTGCCAATGCACAACAAGGCGTCACCTATCCGCTCCATGAGCGCAAGAATATGCTGCTTAAGATTTTTGGCAGCTGGCACCATCCGATAAAGCACTTGCTCGAAGCCACTCCCGCCGAAGCGATCTTGCATAACGATATTTCAGATTTCGCACCCATGAAACAATGGAGTTCGGGGCGCATTACCTTGCTCGGCGACGCGGCACATGCCACCACTCCCAACATGGGGCAAGGTGCGTGTATGGCGATCGAGTCTGCTGATGTGCTGGGGCAATGTTTGGTAAAAAACGCCGCCATTGAAACCGCCTTTCAAGAATACGAGACCCGCCGCAAACCGCGCACAGCCTTCATCACAAATCAATCCTGGCAGATCGGACGTGTAGCACAAATGGAAAATCCGTTGGCATGCGCCATGCGCAATTTTGCAGTAAATACATTTTCAAACAATATGATGACCGCGCAATTATCCAAGGTCATGGGAGTGGAAGCGTGAAAAATATCCTTAAGCTCGAAGAACTGTCCATGTTCGCATTTAGTATTTTCCTGTTCTCAACTTTACAGATTGCCTGGTGGTGGTATCCCGTCCTTTTGTTCGTGCCCGACCTCAGCATGGTGGGCTACCTGGTAAATCCAAAAGTCGGCGCGTGGACGTATAACAGCGTTCATCACAAAGCCGTAGGAATCAGCCTTTATGTGCTCGGCATTGCCCTTGCCAACACCCCTTTGCAGCTTACAGGCATTATGCTCTTCGGGCACTCCAGCATGGATCGCATCCTTGGTTATGGGCTAAAGTACCCCGACGCATTTCAACATACTCATTTGGGGGTGATAGGGAAATAAGATGAAATTAACAAGACGTGACATTCTTAAACTTGGCGGCGTAACACTCATTGCCGCGGTCGGTGGAAGTATATTCCGCGCCGCAGATCAGGGCATGTTTAGTGCAGGTCAAGGTGTTGCCTACGAAGCGTGGAAAAACTGGCGCGACGCGACAAATCCGCTCGAACGGATCGTTGCGGCGGGCATCCTCGCATCCAACCCGCACAACTCGCAGCCGTGGATCTTCCGCATTTCCGAATCAATGATCGACCTGTTCGCTGCACCAGAACGGCAGATCGGTGTGATCGATCCCTTCCGCCGCGAGATGTATATCGGACTCGGCTGTGCGCTCGAAAACATGCGACTCGCCGCCGAAGCCGAAGGATTCAAAGCAGACATCCGCCTCATGCCCGACCCGACAACTGAACTACACGCCGCAAGCATTTCCCTGACCGAATCATCGCCTGCCACTTCCCCGCTATTCGAAGCGATTCCCCAGCGCCACACCAATCGCGCCGCCTACGATACAACCCGCAGCGTGGACGAATCCACCTTCAGCGGAATCAATGCCCTGGTAACAGAATCAACTGTCCGCTTAATTTGGATGCGTGGTTCTTCATCCCATAAAAGATTTGGCGAAGTTGCCATTGCCGCCGCTGAAGCCCTTGTGGCTGACGAGCAGCAAAGCATGGACAGTCACAAATGGTGGCGGCAGGATTGGGATGAATTGCAGGAAAACGCCGATGGCATCACCCTAGACGCGCAAGGTATCCCGCCTTTCATTTTGGGCGCGGCAAAGTTTTTACCCGATATGTCGCGTTCATCGAACGATCAATCTTTTGTCAAAAACGTGCGCGATATTTACATTCCATCTGCCGGGGCGTTTGGCATTCTGGCGGTGAACAACGGCAGGGACAATACCCAACGTCTGCAATGCGGGCAGGTCTGGCAGCGCATTCACTTGTGGGCAACCACGCAGGGACTTGCCATGCAGCCCCTCAACCAAATGACCGAACGCGCCGATCGCGAAGCGCAACTTGGCATTGAACCTGAATTTGGAAATGCAATTGCAGAACTGATCGGCGATAAAAATTGGACAGGCATCATGCCCTTCCGCATGGGACACCCCACAACCGCCGCGTCTCCCAGTCCGCGCCGCGGGTTGGATCAGGTGCTCGGATAGGATCTATTCAATAAGCGGTAGTGTAGAATCTTTTTGGTCACATGAATTCATGTGACCAAAATCTTTTGAGGTGACCATGCATCAACTTCTTAAAAACGACCTTGCAAATTTCAACCACCTGCTTGAAAAGACCAAAGAATCTTCCAAGCAGTACCTTGATTCCATCGAACAACGCCCGCCCGCAACCGGGTATTTGAAAAAGGAAAACCCTGGCATTCCCCTGCCCGGGATCGGTGCAGAAAAAACGCTGGAACTCTTTCTCAAACGCTACGGTGACGCCATGCCCGCCAGCAATGGACCGCGCTTCTGGGGGCTGGTCACCGGAGGCACGACTCCCGCGGCGGTGATCGGAGATTGGCTGACCAGCATTTATGACCTGAATTTGAGCCATGCCGCTAATTCTGTGGCACCGGATATTGAAATGGAAGCGCTGAATATGCTGGGTGAATTGTTTGGGCTGCCCGCTTCTTTCTCAGGGACGTTCGTTTCGGGCGCGACGATGTCTAACTTTTCAGCGTTAGCCATTGCACGTGAATGGATCGGTCAGCAGTCGGGCAAGTCCGTAGCGCAGGAAGGGCTGCAGGCAATTCCGCCCGTAAAGGTCTTGAGTTGTGAAGCGCATAGCAGCTCGTTCAAAGCCATGGCAATGCTTGGGCTGGGGCGAAACTCCCTGAAAGTGATCGCCAGACTGCCCGAAAATCGAGAGGCGATGAACGTCGTCGAATTGCGAAAAGCTTTGGAAACGTTGAACGGCGAGCCGTGCATTGTCATCGCCAATGCGGGCACGGTCAACACAGTGGACTTTGATGATGTTCAAGCCATCGCGGCGCTGAAGTCTGAATTTAATTTCTGGCTGCATGTGGATGCGGCGTTCGGCGGGTTTGCGGCTTGCTCACCAAAGTTCAAGCATTTGCTCAACGGCATTGAACATGCGGACAGCATCACCATCGATGCACATAAATGGTTGAACGTGCCCTATGATTCGGCGATGGTCTTTACCCGGCACCGTGACCTGCAAATTTCGGTCTTCCAAAACAGTGCTGCCTACCTGGGTCCGATCTCAGAACCAGTGGATTTCATTCACCTTACACCTGAGAATTCACGCCGCCTGCGTGCCCTGCCTGCCTGGTTCAGTTTGATGGCCTATGGGAAGGAAGGCTATCAGGATATCGTTGAGCGAAATTGTGAAACGGCGAAGCTGCTGGGCGACAGGATCGAAGCCAGCAAGGAGTTCCGCCTGCTCGCCCCGGTACGCATGAACGTGGTCTGCTTTACCTTGAGCGGAGAGGTCACTGCAGAAAAAGTGAAAACATTTCTGGCAGACCTCCGCGAGGACGGGCGGGTGTTCATGACACCGACCACCTACCTCGGCACTCCCGGCATTCGGGCTGCATTCAGCAATTGGCGCACCCAAGAAATAGATGTGGAGATCGCCTGGCAGGCGATGTTGGATTGTGTAAAAAAATAAGAGCAAGGCAGCCCTAAGTTTTGGACTGCCTTGCTCTACCGTCTTTCTGTGTGAAAGTTTCGCCTTTTAGCGTTGCACCAATACGAAGATGCCGGGGAAATTGGTGGAGAGTTCCAGGCGGGGTGTGCCGTCTTCGAAGACGAGTTTCAATCCGCTCAGAATCATGCGCGGATCATTCGGATGCAGGTTGAATTCACGCGGATTGCCGTTCTCATCCAGCATGAAATCTTTGAGCGGGAGCCAGCTGCCATTGTCCCAATACAGCAGGGTGTAGACAGTGCCTTCTTCCAGGTTCGGCACATCAAAGGAGACGTTGACCCGCCCGCCCTCGCTGATGTAGGAGATTGACTTGCCGCTTTGCAGAATATCCAGCGAGAATGCTGAAGCATAGGTGTAGCCCGCTGGCAACTCCCCGGGAATGGCTGTGTTGTTCAAACGCTTGATGATCGCTTTGCCAGTTACTGGGCAAACGATCTGGATCTTGTCTTCATTAGGCAGGGTAGCATAGTAGTTACTGCGGTCTGCACAGGAAAGTTCGAATTCGATCTGTGAGCCGGTGGAAGTACCTAGGAATTCTAAAATTCCAACAGGCGAAGATTGTACTTCTGCCTCCACAATTGTGAGAGACGGTGCCAATGCATAATAGCCACATGCTTCATTGTCAGTTGCAGTCACACCGTTAAGCATAATTGAGACAGTTGATTCTATATACAGACCACAATGCGAATTATTTGAATAATTACCTCCATTTACAAAAATACTTCCATAACCGTAAGCAGCAACGCCACTATTACCCGAGACATTATCACCTTTATTATTACCGGAAGCAGAAACACTATTCAAGGTAAAAATTCCACTTGTTTGGACATGCATGCCAGCAACATTATTGTTGAATGTGCTATCTGTAATAGTTACACTTTTCCCATTTGGGTAGTATGAATCCCAATTCTTAAGCCAAAAACCCATTTCAAGCGAGTTATTATCGAAGTGGCTATTAGAAATTTCCACAACGCCATTTGAGTCCTGTATATGTGCGCCTTTATTATGATTACCATTAAATTCGCTATTAACTATATACATATCTGAGAAATGCCCACCAAACAATCCAGCGTAAGAATTATTATTAAAAGTACTATTCGATATATATAAAGGCATTTGCTCAGTTCTTGGTTCTATTGGATTTTCCCACCCCATAATCCAAGCGCCATTAGTATTGTTGTTAAAATTACTTTTATTAATGCTTGTTTTTTTGACACGAGTTAATTGTAATCCGTATACACCTATTGTCTCGGTTTCCCGATTTACCCAGTCAATGGTTGTTGGATACAATACTGGATTCGTAACACCCGTAACAGTAATATTGTTAATAGTAAGATCGCCACTCCACCATACAACTACTATTGGAACATTAAATACTGAGTTTTCTCCAATCGTCCAGAATCTCCACTTACACCACTCCAACCGCCTTGCAACGTCAAATCATAGGATTTGGCAGCAGACCAATTCCCTATCATGCCAGGGAAGTTATAGGTGGTGCCATTAATGATTGCAGCACTGCCACCCTGATTCCCCGATTCAATCCATATAGTTCCATTTCCAGTTGGCACAAACCCGGCAACCAGATCAGATAAACTAGCAAATGATGATGTACATCCATTTGCACCGGGAGTTGGTGATACATTAACTGGACACCAAATCGGATCTGCAATTGCGATAACCTCCGCCGCCTCTTGTGTGGCAAGCGGCAGGACTTCGCCATTTTCGCCCAGCACGACAAGGGAGGTATCTGCAGGCAGGTCTTGGAGCAAGTCCACGGGGATGGGTTCTTCTGTTGTAGGCGGCTCCGTTGCTACGGGCTCAACAACTACAGGTTCTTCTGTAGCGACAGGTTCGATGGGCAATACTTCCGCCACGGGTTCCTCGGTTGGGGGCAGCGTTTCTACAACCACCTCTTCGGTGGGAACAGGCGGCGGGGTGACATCATCTGCCAACGCAGGAGTGACCCATACGAAGTGGGTCAATAAGATCAACAGACCAACGACAAAGACGGTCGTCCATAGTTTTGTTTTCATAGTATTCCTCCAACGCCTTTAAGGATTCACCGGGCAAGAATTGAGAATGGCTTGTCTCTGCATAAAGCGTTCCACTTCAAGTTCGGTCAGGTTGCGATGAGCGGCGTTACAGCCCAGCCCCACCCACGTGAGCGGATCAATGTTCCAACGGATGGTACGTCCGTAGTCTTCGCTTTGCCCCTTCTCCACGGTTACAAGGTAAGAACCGTCAAAGTAGGCAGCCATCACCGGGCGTTCGAAGCCTTCCAGTTTTAAGAACGGCAGGGCAGCGGCTGGGTTGGTCACATCCCACACGATCACGGTCAGGTCGTCACTGGCTGAGGCGAGCAACACTTTTCCTGAAAGAGTGCCCAGGCTCAAGTCGTGGATGGAGCCGGTGTGTTCCGTCAAAAGGGTATCGTTGTCACTGAGACGAATCTTCTGTTCATCCACCACTTCTGCTTGAATATCACCACTGGAGGCGCTTGTGCCCACATCGCTGGGAGCAGGGGCATTCGTTACCGGCTGGCTAAGCGGGCTAAACGTGGAGAGGTCCCAACGCACAACTACACGGTCATCGCCGCCGGAAATGAGATAGGGTTCCCCATCTGCCAACTTGCCGAATGCCACGGCATTGACGGGCTTGGTATGCGCCACCAGCGGCAGACCCACCTGATCGCCTGTATCTGCCTGCCAGAGCATGATCTTGTTATCGAAACCGACCGAGGCAAGCAAAGTACCGTCGGCGCTGAATGCCACGCTGCGCACATAGCCGCCATGTTCGCCAAGGATGTTCGGATCCTGCAATTGCTGTGCTGCTGCATTCCAATCCCATAGCACCACCGTGCGGTCATCACTGACCGAGGCAAACTTAACACCCTGAGGGTCGAAAGCAATAAAGTTGACCGCAGATGTATGCTGAACGATCGGCTCTCCGATCATCTGCGCATAAGATGACTGCGATACATCCCATAAAATGATCTGTTGGTCATCGCCTGCCGAAACAAGGACTGCCCCATCGGGGCTGAATGCCAGGCTGTTCACAAAGCTGGAATGTCCGGTGAGCGGCGCACCTTTCATTGTGGGCTTCTTCAGGTCTGTAATATTCCAAATGATGATATGCGTATCGAATGCGCCTGATGCCAGCAACATGCCATCGGGACTGATGGCAAGGGTCTTGATCTGGTTGTTATGATTTTGGCGCACATCGGCAAGCAGACTCGGCTCTGCCGCATTTGTCACATCCCAAAGAGTGATCTGCCCCTTGTTATCGGTGCAGCCCTGGTATTGGTCATCCACCGGCACACATCCGCCAGCAGCCAACAAAAGCGTTCCGTCGTATTGATGGAACACCAACGAATTGGCAATGCCGTAATCGCCAAGCACTTTCCCCAACGGCTGACCATTTGAGTCGGCGAGGATGATCTCGCCGTATTTACATTGATTGTTGTCGTACTCGCGGCAGCTCGAAGCAGCGAAGACAGTGCCATCCGGGCTGACCGCCACACTGCCGACAGGTCCTTGATAACCGAACAGACGGGTGTAAGGCACGAATTCAAGCAGGTTGAACAAAGTTGAACGTGTTAGCAGGCTGGACTCATCACGCTTGAAAGCTTCCATGCTCAACAGCAAAGCCTGCGCATGGTCACTGTTCTTGACCGAATCTGCCTGCGCAGCAAGGCTGCCAGCCAGAGCGAGCTCTGCCTGTTCCTCCGCTTTAACTTTCGCCTCATTGGCTTCCTGCGCCGACTTTGCCTGTTCCTGTTCGGCTCTTTCTGCCTTGGTCTTTTCACCATTGGCTTGCACCCCAAACCCGATCGCAACCACCAACGCAATGATGGCAGCCACAAACCCAACAAAGATCATGCGGCGCTGCATTTGGTCACGTTTGCGGCGACGCACCTGCTTGCTGGATTGTTCAAGGAATTCCTGTTCTTCTGTGGTGAGATTAAGAGCAGCCGCTTCCTTCTCCGCCTGAGCCAGTTCCTGCTCATTGAGCAGCACGCCTTCACTGCGACCTTGCTGCCCCCACAACAACACACGCTGTTGAAATACACTCAGATTCTGCTCAAACCATTTGCGGTTACTGGTCTTCACCGGCTCGATCAAACGGTCATGAGAAAGTTCGTACCAGATCTGCCCGGCACGCAACTCTCCACGAACCAGATCACCTTGCAAAGCGCGGATCACCTCATTGTTCAACCCGGCGCTGCTGCCCGTCTCTTGCAAGATCATGTTGCGGGTCTTGTTGGCGGTGATCAATTCATTATCGAACCACTCACGGATGAGGCGTTCAGGGAAGTTCTTCTCTTTGGCAACCGCAGACACGCGTCCGTTGTAGAAAACTTCAAGTGATTGATTAACATCACCCACTTCAAGCAAATCGTTGCCGGTGATCTGGGTGCCGTTGGGCGGTAGATTCTGCCAGAGCGAAAAACATACCACCTGCAACTGCACCGGCTCCACATACTGCCCCGATTGCACTTCCGGAATACCACCCGCTTTATGCACCAAAATACCCGAAAGGTCTTCCACCAATTTTTCAGCGATGCCTTCAGCAAACGGGCGGATATTCTCCACCGGATTCTTCACCGCTTTCAATGCGGCTTCGCGGGTCAGGCGCTGCATGTAATAACGGGTACGCAACCCGCCAGGCAGCAAATGCGCGTACAGATCCAGTGAAGCAATGTAGTCATCACGCATGATCAGGATCACGGTCAGGTACGGGTCATCTTGCAAGGCTTGCGCCACCTGCCGGAAGAAGTCACCATGCTTGAGCCAGGCATCCAATTGGGTGGTGAATATCTCTTCGAACTGGTCAATGATAAGCACACGCCGCCAGTGCAATTCCTGATTCACACCAGATGTGCGGGTTGCATCAAAGTAATAGCCGTTGTCATTAATATCCAACCCGGCAAGAAATTCAGGGATGGTCTTGTGTGCCAGCACAGCGGGCTCGGTCTTTTGCTGCAAAATGCTGTTCATTAAATTGAAGGCATATACATTTTCGATCTGTACCCCTTCGGGGAGGTCGCCAAGCACACGTCCCACGGGCAGGACTTCAAAGTCACCCTGCTCCAGCTCCGGGATCACGCGGGTATTAAGCAGGGAACTTTTGCCTGCGCCCGATTGGGCATAGAACAGGATCAATTTTTCAGAGGAGATCAATGCCAGCAGATCGCGGGCTTCGCGCTCTCTGCCGTAAAAGAATGCGCCATCTTCTTTTTGAAATGTGCGCGGACCCACATAGGGATTTTTCACGATTGTATTCATGCCTGTCCCTGCCTGTACGTATTCCAATCATTCCAAAGCTTTTGAATGAACGCTTCCGAATCATTCCATTCCACATCAAATTTTCGGCGGTCGAAGTAGCGCCCCAGATAATCGAGAGAGCGCTCTTCGTTCTCGATACGCCGGTCATCTTTCTTTAATTGAATGACCATGCCGCGTGGAGAGAATTCGTCGCGCCGGAATTTCAAGAGGAAGCGGAACATCACACGAAAATCCCAATCGCGCAGGTGATAGCCAAGCAGCAGCAGGTGCGATTCGCCCAACGCCCGCCGCAAGCTAAGCGGCACCACCGGGTTCAGTGTATTGGTATCTTCGACCATGGCGATCAGGAAATTGAGATAATCGTCTTCGCTCATAACCATGGTTTGCGGGTAATCTTCCAAGCCATAGAGATGATAGACCAGCGGATTGGTGACGGTCGGCAGATAGTCCAGGTCGGTGCGATGTTCGGGTGAAGCGCTTGAGATCTCCCCAGACCAGAAACAGATCTGCGTCCGCGGCTTTTTCCCTTCCGCCTCGAGCGCCCGCTCTAAAAAGTCACTTTGACTGGTGGTAACGTAGATCGGCAGCGGCAGGCGTGCCAGCAAACGCAGCGGGTCTTCTCCCCCATCCGCAAAGCGCGGATAATCCAGCTGATTGGCGATCTCGGAAAATCGCATTTCATGAATACGCGGCATCAGCCGTTCGGCAATGTCGGCATAGTTGGGGTCGTCTTTGGCAATGGTGAGTAGAACGGTCTTCAGGAATTCAATGTATTTAGTACGGGCATGCGGGTCGTCTTTTTGTTCCACCAAAAAATACTGCGCCACCCGCGCCAGGTTTTCTTTATCCTGCATGGGATATTCAATGAAATTGGCCCATTCTGCTGTCAACTGTTCACTAATGGAAGGCAGTCCTTCTTCGAGGGTTTCACCGCCTTCGCGAAAGATCTGCTCGACCCGAAATGAATTACTGACGATCGGGATCACAATGCCTTGATTAATGCGCGGCAGAATATCATCCAACACTCCTGGCTTTGCCCCAGACTCCTGTGAAAGCTTTGCCCTTGCTTCTGCAAATCTTTTGTTGATTCCCATCGTTCACCGCCTCAATTTTTTTACAATTTTCTGCCTTCTAAACACTCATGGCAATTCGAAAACCGTTGCGAGCACCGGGAAGCCCCGCATCATCGGGAGCCTGCCCGCTCCGAGCAGCGCAACGTAGTAAAGCCGTATCATCTTTCATGGAACTGCCGCGGATCACTCTGCGAACCTGACGACTGGCATTCAGGTCATTACGCCGGTCATCCTTCCATGGATATGTAAAATCAGGGTCAGGCGCAAGGCGCTTCTCTCCCCAAAGTGAACATGTCCACTGCCGGATGTTGCCCACCAGATCGAAGCAGCCAAATTCATTTTGTGCGGGAAAGGCGTCCACTGGTGCAAGCAGGGCAGCGCCGTGGTTACAGCGCCCATTTTCAAACTCATCCCCCCATGGGTATAAAGTTCGCCCGCCTGCACGGCAGGCTTTTTCCCATTGAGCTTCATTTGGAAGGGTGTATTTCCGTCCGGTTCGCCCCGATAACCATTGGCAGTAGGTTATGGCATCATAGAATGTGATTCCCGTGACCGGATGATTGAGGCGGTCTTTTGGCGAATGTTGACCGTCCCAACCCATATTGGGCGTGACCAGCCTGCCGGTATCGCGAATGAACTCTTCGAACTGGGCATTGGTTACGGGATACTTGCCGATGCGATAATCGGGTAGAAAAACTTCATGTTCCGGCGATTCGGTTCCGGGTCCGCCCTGAGCCGCTGGGCTGCCCATCCAAAATTTCCCCTCTGCGATGTGAACGGTTTTTGGCTCAAAATATTCAACGGCAATATCTTCTTCGGCATATCCGCGCCAACGGCGGATATCGCGAATGAGTCGTTCGATATCCGCATTGAAATCCGGATCATTGCGAATGCTGATGGCGTTTTGGAAGGTAAGTTGTAATAGACTTTCGGGAATATCATGCGGCGATGGCATGGGGGCATTCATCAAAAGGACTGGGACCACCATGATACGGTTCTGTTCCAAGCCCCTGAGACCCGTCTCCACCTCAATGCGCGTAAAATCGTTTGGGTCGAAGAGTCGTTTGTTCCCTACTGAATCGGTAATACCTGCCCATTGCGGACCAATGATAACAAGCATGACCTGGCACCCATGGGTTTCTTTTTCCAACACGGATCGAAAATCGACCCCGGCCGGGATATCATCCAGGTCACGAAAAACGCTTTTGTTTCCAAAAGCAGATTCAAGCCTGTCTTTGATGCGACCAATGTGATAGGTGCTATCTGCGCGACGATAGGAGATGAAGATTCGCATGATGATGGCTCAGCATTCAATCTCTCGGTGCGTTGAATTGGGTGCGATTCCACCCTGCACGAGGTGCGACTTCAGCGTCTAAAATTAAGGCTAAAAATTTTATTATTAAATATGGGAATTTACTGAATTCCGTTGAATTGTACCATTATTCACATATAAAAGTTTTCCCACACCTTTCAAAATTTTAATGAAAAAACCGCCATCTCGTTGGGTCAGACGGCGGTTTTTAAGGACAATTAAAGGTGCATTCTTATGGGATAGGCAAGTTTGGGCACAATTGCACATATTTCTCATCGTTGAAGAAAAAGCGCCACTCGGATGTACTAAAGTTGCGTGTCAAACGACTACACGCCGCCGCGACAACCTCTTCCTCAGGTATGGTCTTCATTAACGTGAGATCATAAACTTGAATGGTTTTTAGAGAAGATCCAAAGAGGGTTTCTCCATCGGGTGAAAATGTCAGCCCGGTCACATCACTCTTTTGACGGATGCGATTCAATTCCATGCCGGTAATTGCATCGTAAACGAATATCTCATCCGTACCGCCAAGGAACAACTGGCTGCCTTTGGGGTCAAACAAGATGGAAGATGTTGGAGGACCCGAATATTCAGCGAGTTTGTCGTACTCACCGTCCTCCAATACCCAGACATACGTCTGCCCGGAGGAGGTGCTGGACCATGCGCTCGACGCCAGAGTTTTTCCATCCGGGCTGAATGTGAGCAGATAATTTGCGCCGGGCGCACTGACTTCGCTCACAACAGTTTTCGTATCCAGATCAAGTATGACGACCTTGCCATCCATGCCGACAGCAAGTTGGTTCGTTGTGGAGACAGCGATTGCATATACAGCCGAGGGAGCCTGCCAGAGAATGCCATTATCACTGCCATCCAAGCCACGGTTTTGCAGCATGCCATCTTCGCTGCCAAGAATTAGAGATTGACCATCGGGTGTAAAAGCCAATAACTGAGCAGGACCTGCGCTCGCAATGGAGCGAGTATTGCCCTGAGATTTATTAAAGAGAGCGACCTGTCCCTCAAAGGTTGATGCAGCCAGCCAGTTACCCTGCGGATCAATGGCAAGGTCATAAACGAAATCCGGATGAAAATCAATGATCGGCTTGCCTTGGGGGGTTATCCGCGTGTCAAAAAGCGCGGGGTCGAATACCCAGACCTCTCCCCCGGCTGAAGCGGCATACCACCCACCATCGGGGCTCATTTCAATATTTGAGACAAATTCGTCGAAACGCATATATCCGGTGTTCATCGAAAGAGCGGAGATATCCCAAATGGAAATGTTACCTCCCAAATCTCCTGCTACAAGATAGCGATTATCCGCGCTAAATTCCAGTACGGTTCCATCTTCGCGCAAAGGGATTTGGAACATTTCGGAGCCGCTGGCAGCGCTCCACACGCGCACGGTTCGGTCGGAGCCGGTAGATGCGATCCATAAACCGTCGGGGCTGATCTTGACTTCACTCACTACGCTATCCTGCAAAAAGCGCAGACGCTCTTCGCCTGTCTTTGTATCCCAAACACGGATACGAAAATCATCGGAGGCGGTTACAAACCAGGTTCCATCCGGACTGAAGGCTACGTTCGTAACCCGGTCTTCATTAAGGACGCGCAGGATCTCCTCACCAGTGAAGGGACTCGTTAGCACAGCGCAGTTATCGGCACTACCTGAGATCAGTTGATTACTATTCGGGCTGAAAGCGATCTCGAATATTTCATCGCGATGCGCTCCCCCGGTGATGATCTGCTTGGTGCCCAAATTCCAAAATGTGATCGAGCCGATATCCGAGGCGGCGGCAAACCATTCACCATCGGGGCTGAAGGCAGTGACGCGTAAATTCCCATATACAGAGAACTCGCCGTATGGCTCATAGCTGGAAAGCCGGATCAGATTGATACGCGCATCATCGCGCGTCATTGCAAGCAGGTCTCCATCCGGGCTGATGTTCACATCGCGCACCGAAACTCCCCAATCGAATTGTTTTAAGGGTGTGCCGTCATTTGCGTTCAAGACTTGAACCATGCCGGAAGAATCACTGATGACCAGAATCTTTCCGTCGGGACTAAAGACCGCATCTAGAACTGCCCCTGGGCTGTTTACACAGAATTTATTTTGACCATCCTCAAAGCGGGAAAGACAGGCACTGCCGTCTTCACTGGTCGATACAAAGGTTGAACCATCTGGACTAATTTCTATGTGGAGGATCGAGCCTTCCCTTTCAGACTGCTTAACAGGAATCGGCAGCAGGCTGATATTCTTTCTAAGGATATCGTCCGCTTCTACAGACGGTTTTCTGCGAAGCGAGTCGATCGCAAATAATGTACTGGTGAATAAGCCACCCGTTCTGGACTGGTAGATCTGCCCACGGGCTGCACTGCGCTGGGCTTCTGCGATCGCCTCATTCGTGATCGCTTTCGCTTTGGCTGCAACGGCAGCTTTCTCGCTGCTTTTGGCGCGTTCTTCATTTTCGACAGCCTTTTGTCTTGCTACTTCGGCAGCTTGAGCATTTTCCAAAGCAACTTGCCGCTGGCTGATGGCAAAAAGCGATAACAAAATCATGATGACGAGGGTTGCGGCTGCGGTAATAAATACGGCTGTTCGAGCCCGCTCACTGCGTTTACTGACCGAAAGATATAGATCCTGCAATTCAGAAGGTTTGGGGTCGCCATTCCCATGTGTAGCCAGCATCAGTGCAGCACTGCGCAAATCGGCTCCACGCAGAAGGAGGCTGGCTTCTTTTTTACGATCCCACTCCAGGGCGCGGACTTGTAACCGACGATGTTCACGCAACCATTCAACATCCAGATCGATCGCCAGTTTTACTTTATCGATCCCCTTTGCGTAATCATCCGTCTCCCGCAGGAAGATCCAATTCAAATCACGGATGGTGGTTTCGGTGGCGTTTGGATCAACGTCGCGAACAACGATGGGGATGATGCGCTTGGCGTTCTTTTTGGCGTGCATCCATTCAACTTTACACACCTCAGATTTTATAGAATCCGGGCTGACAAGGAAAAGAAAAGCATCTGCCTGCTCAATGCCCTGAAGGATCTGGTCGAGCCAGCCGACCGCAGGAGGGATGTCTTCCCAGTCCACCCATACATCCATTCCAGCGGACTTAAAATCCGCCATCAGTTTGTGGGCAACTTCAGAGTCCTTACGCGAGTATGAAATAAAAATACCTGCCATGCGTCACCAACCTCTAGATAAATTGAATAAAAGTAAATTAGCATAAGTGCTCTCGCCGCAATCCCCGGCGGCGAGGACGCCGCCTTGAGCAGGGCGAAAAATAGACTTTTACAAGAAGTCTATTGAATAAAAGTAAATTATACCTGTGCTGGGCATAAAAACTTCTCAGGCTTAGATTTCATTAACCGAAGGTACTTTTGATCTGCACGTTCCTATTTTGGGACGTAATACTTGATCGTTAATTGAGGGCGGGCAGAATTTACCCCATAATTTCCACTGAAAAAGGAAAGATAATCATCGCGTCGGTCGTCATCATCATCCAATTGAAAGCCCAAACGAATCTGAGTGCCCCCTTTCAAATTGATATAAGGAAAGGCGGAAACGTCGAGGTTCGTCCAATACCAGCCGCCCACCGGGTTGTTCAGGATCAGCCCGGCATTGTACAAACTGGCAGGTGCTTGAAAATCGGATATTTGCAGCGCACCGATCTGAAGCGGACCGAAACTACCGAAGGCACCCTGACGCAGATCCACCCACATGGCACGATGGGTATCAAATGGATTTGTCCCAACGATTTTTTCAGTTTGCAAAGTCAAGATCGCCTGCGTAATAATGGCTGTATCCGGCAGCGACGCTGTGGGGAATTGCAATATCGAACGGTACTGATTATCCTGTGCATTGTCACCCACTCTAAAGGTAATAGCGTTCGAATTCAGTGTGCCGCCTTTGTTACTAGTCTCTTTTGATTCGAGGATCCAGCCGTCTTGCGCCCCATCAGAACTAAAAGAGACGGACTGAATGACAGGGGTCAAACGGTCCACAATATAGGTATCGCCAGCAGTAAAATCGCCATTCCCCATACCTGCACCACCCAACGGAGATCCTGCCGCATCGAGAATGCTGTCGTTATCGACCAGGTCCAGGCGCAGCGACCCACTGCCGCTGCCTGTATTGACGACGACGGTATATGCTGCCTCTGCGCCGTTCACGGATGCAACTCCCGCATCGCTCAAGCCGATAACGGTTGCGGCAAAATCAGCCGCATCCACGCCGGTGACAGGCTCCGAAAACGTGACGGTGAAGCCTACGCTTCCAGCCGTAGTAGGGCTTGGGTCTGCGCGCAAGATCGAGGTCACGCTTGGAGCGTTCTTGTTATTAACGTAAATTTCGCCAGCGAAAAAGTCCCCGTTCCCAGTGCCCGCCCCGCCCAATGGAATAAACGTCGAATCCACGATGCTATCGTTATCCACCAGGTCAAGACGTAACGTCCCATCGCCCGTGCCTGTATTTGCCGTGACTATATATGAATTTCCTGAACCAAAAACCTCGGTGATGGACGAGTTAGCTATCAAGCCAGTTGTGGTCAAAATAAAATCACCCACGTCCACACCGCTGACCTCTTTAGAGAAGGTCACATTAAAATGTACCAACTCTGCATTACTTGGAGTCGGATCTGTGCGCAAAATGGTACTGACTGTCGGAAACGCAGGCTCTGCTGGTGCAGGTGTATCCGTTGTAATTGGGGCAGGCGTATTGGTCGTAGGCGGAATGCCATACCCAGACTCGAACGCGCCCAAGTCTGGGGCACTGCCACCAAACTGATCATTGATTCCAAGAAGCAGAATACCGCGGTCAATATTTGAGCTATTCGGCAGCAAAGTCATATCTGTCGATAAACCAGGCGAACTTTCATGCCCATTACAATCCAAACCTGCTGAATGGCACAATTGATTCAAATCGGCATACGAAATACCTTCCCACACAAAGCGGGTACTGGCGTTTAAAGTGAACCAGTTGTTGTAATTCCAATCGTGACCCATCGAACCGGGGTTATGGGCTTCTACTGAATATCCATTGGCATGAAAAATATTATTTCGCAAGATGGAATTTTGTGCCGCGCTGATCAACTCAACAGAATGTGTATTGGCAAATGTCGTAAAACTGGTATTGTGATACATCAAAACCCAGCCATCTGAATTTCTGTCCCATTTCACACTACGAGCTGTAAAGTTTACGAAGGTATTCCGCAAAATCCAAACGGGTCCCATGGTTATAGGCGCAAGTGAGATCCCCACCAATGTCGATTCGATGCGGTTGTTCCTAAAGCGATGGTTGACACACGTCCCTTCCGGTTCGAGCGCATCATCGCCGATGTGATGAATGTAGTTATTATAAATATCGGCATCGAAGGCAACACCCGGATCATTCAATGCTGCCGATGAGCTGGTGTAAATACCGTTGAAATAATGATGGATGGTGTTTCCGCGCACGATCGCGCCGATATGTCCACGTAGGACAATCGCCATGGACTCCATCGAAGTCCCTTTGACGGCATTCCACGCCCACTCGCCGAACACCGGATCAGACATCTCGTTGTATTCAATACGCGTATCATTGCCGCGATCTTCCCCGCCTGTCCACTCTACAAAGACCGGATTCTGTACGTTGTGAATTCTGTTCTTACGGATC
Source organism: Candidatus Villigracilis vicinus (assembly GCF_016702885.1). Lineage (NCBI taxonomy): Bacteria > Bacillati > Chloroflexota > Anaerolineae > Anaerolineales > Candidatus Villigracilaceae > Candidatus Villigracilis > Candidatus Villigracilis vicinus. Next base: position 43,434 of record NZ_JADJDD010000026.1, on the reverse strand, counting down.
ACAATATGGGAGGAGTTCTTCGAGCATACACCGCAGCCAAATTCGGTGCCGTAATAACGCATCTCAAATCCTTCGACCCAGATCCAATCGCGCTCTTCTGCCAAAAAGGCGGCATTGAACTGCGGCACCTGCCATGTATATTTATACGGCTCGCGGTTGGTATGAACATACAAGCGCGCGTTAACCGGGTCGTAGAACCAGCCTTCACCCATGGGCACATTATTGTGCCCATTTGCATCCAACAGGTCGTTCAGAAAATCATACTTATAAAACCGCAGCCCATCCCGCGCCAGATATTTAATGCCAGGGTTGACCTTCGTGAACCAGACATTCGGCTTCCCATCCATTGGCTTCCACTCCTCCACCGGAATGGAAATGGACCCATCCAAAATCGCGCCGCCCCCCTCCGCTTTGACCTGTATCCAATTCCCGGATGTGCCCGAGTCTGGGAATGTAACCGCCTCTTTATAAATTCCATCTGCAACCAAAACCTGCGAGCCAGGCAGTGCCCGGTTGACACCTTCTTGGATCGTACGAAAAGGCGCGGTAATCGAACCGTCCCCGCCAGGGAACGCGTCGTCGTTTACATATATTACATTGGTAGGTGTAAAGGATAATTCGTCCGGCTGGGTGGTAAATGTACCGCTGACCTCAGAGGAACCATCCGAAACTTTTACCTCATAGGTCGTGGATTGCGTCAGATTGAATAGACTCCCCACCAACCGTCCATCCTTGATGCGCATGAGCGGGTGACCCGGACTCCAATTCGCCTCACCGCTGCGACGGTAGGTCAATTGCGCAGAGGCGGGCAGCCCAGAACCGCTGACAACAACTCCCGCTGTTTCGATATTCGCAACAAAACTAATCTGACTAAAATCCCCCGCTGCACTCGCATCAACTGATTGCGCAGGCGTACCCACAGAAAACGCCATTGCCCCGATCATGCAAACAAAGGCCAGAGGGCGAAAAAACTTCGAAAATTCTGAGATTGCTTTCATAGGAACACCAATGAGACGAAAACGCCTCTTTTCAATTCCACTATAGCACGCGCATTCTAAAATACAATTCCGGTAGCATGACAAAATAAAAAGGCTCGAACGGGTCCGTTCGAGCCTTGGAATACGATCTTCAGTTTCTTGTGAAGATTCTCTTCTACAAACGTTTCGCGATCAGGTCTCTCGCCAGTTCAAGCTCATCATCGATGATGGTATGGTCCATATTGGGATACACCCTCTCCGTAACTTCCGCACCAAGAGAAGTGAGCAATGCAGTAGTTTCCTTCACCCGTTCCAGTGGAATGAACGGATCTACATTGGAACAACCATTAAAGACCGGCATCCCCGCCACATTCCCCACCGCCTCGCGCGGTTTTCCACTTTGCCAAATATAACCCCCGCTAAAAATGAGCAGACCACCATACGAGCGCGGATTGCGAATGACATACTCAGTAGAGAGGCTGGCGCCTTGTGAGAACCCGCCGATGAATATCTTTTCCACTGGAATGCCGCTCGCCTCGATATGTTTGATCAGTCCGTCGATCTTGGCAATGGCAGCCGAAAGATACGGCTCGTTCGATTCCACCGGCGCGATCAATCGATTTGGGTACCAGATGGAGCCTTCCGCCTGTGGGGCGAAGTAGGCAACTCCGGGAAAGTTCAGAGGCGCTGAAAGGGAAAGGATATCCTGCGCCGAGGCTCCCCGCCCGTGGACGAGGATCATTGCTGCGCTGGCATCTTCCAATTTTGCGCCCGCTGTATACACAGGAGATGTTGCATGAGGCATGGTCATGAGAGGCTCGCTTTTTTAATGGGATTAAGAGTAAGAGGCAACAGGCTGGCTTCGATCTCAGCACGCTGCGGTTCAACCCATGCCGGGAGCTTCAGGGCTTCGCCCAGCGACGTTTTGGGTTCGTCGATCAAAAAGCCGGGAGTGTCGGTTGCGATCTCGAACAGGACACCGCCCTGCTCGCGGAAATAAATGGAATGGAAATAGCTGCGGTCCATGACCGGGCTGACGCGGAACCCCGCTTCACTCAACATGGATTGATAGGTCAACTGCTCCTCATCATTCGCCACACGGAAAGCGATGTGATGGATGGAGCCCACACCGAACCCCGCCTGCATCTTACCGGGGCGATGAATCAGGTCTACGATGTGACCGAGTGCATGCCGGTCACTTTTGAAGCGATGACGATTCTCCTCCGCACCTGCGAACTGATAACCCATTCCCTCAGTTAACAATGCGGATGTTGACTCCACTTCCTCCAGCCAAAGGGTTATGCTGTGAAACCCGTGTAACGCATAAGCCTGTGGAATGGGACCCTCTTCCCAATGGTGAATGGCAGGCAGGCTTTCCACTTCGACCAATTCCACACCCATCCCATCGGGGTCTGAAAAGGCAAGGACATTCTGCCCAAACCGTGTGTCAATGGCTTCGGTTTTAATACCATTCTGTTTAAGCCGTTCTTGCCAGAACGGAAAAGAACCAACCGGAACGTTGTATGCCACAACATTGGTTTCGCCGTTACCACGCACACCGCGGCGCATATTGGGCCAGGCAAAGAAGGTCAATACGCTGCCGGGGTTGCCGACCTCATCGGCAAAATAAAAATGATAGGTATCGGGCGAGTCAAAATTGACCGTGCGCTTGACCAGCCGCTGCCCAAGCACGTTTCGATAAAAATCCACGTTACGTTGTGGGTCGCTTGCTACCGCAGTCACATGATGCAAACCTCTAATAGGGTCCATGTTTTACTCCTGTTTTCCAGATCTGTTCATCAGGAAAAAAATTTCGTTGGATTTGTGTACAAAAAAGCCTCCGGGTGTAGACCGCAGAGGCTTTGAATATATTACCCGTATAATTCTTTTCGGAAAAACTCAGGCAAAGCAAATGCCGCTTTGTGAATTTCAGGATTGATATATTGATTCTCACCAGGTGGAAGCGGAGTCTTAAGTCCATTTTCCCAAGGAGTGTCCGAGACATACATGAAACCGATCCCGCCGCCGGGGTAGGTGGGAATGTTGGCATAGTAATAAGCAGGATTCTTCGTGAGCGCTTTGGCAGATTGATATATGGTCTTGATCAGCGCCGTGTCGAAGTAGGGCTGCTCACATTGAGTCGCCGCCGCACCGCCAGGGACGAGGGCACGCACCACCAACTTTTGGAATTCGTCTGAAAAGAGTCGCTCTGCCATGCCAATAGGATCGGTGGTATCCGAGATGATGACATCGAACTGACCGGGGTTTTCTTCCAAGTAGCCAAAGGCATCCCGAACGAGCAGTTTGGAGCGTGGATCAGACCACGGGTCCCCGAAGGAGGCGGCGAAGTATTCGCGGGAAAGATCCACCACGCGCTGATCCAATTCACAGACCACAGCTTCCGTCACGGATGGATATCGCAATACTTGTTTCAGCGAGCCGCCATCTCCGCCACCGACGATCAACACACGCTTCGGCGCTCCGACTGCGAGCATGGGTACATGCACGATCATCTCGTGATAGCCCATGTTGTCGCGCTCGGTGAGTTGGATGATGCCATCCAGGATCATGGCATTGCCAAAAAACTCGGTTTCGACAAGTTGCAGATGTTGATACTGAGTCTGCTCGTCGGCAAGCACGCGTTTGACGCGGATGCCTTTACGATAGTAAGGGTGTAATTCTTCGGTAAACCAGATACTCATTCAATGTCCTTAAGCCGCAATCGGCATTTTGGTTTCGACAGAAGCTTCGCGGTCGAGCTTGCGAACCGCGAAATCATCTGCACCAAAGGCTTCTTTGAGGCGCATCAGCACGGGCATAAAATCCTGACCGACGGCGCAAGTAAAGAGGTCAATGGCACAGTAATTATACTCAGGCCAGGCGTGCAGGCTGGCATGCGATTCGGCAAGCAGCAGGAAGCAGGTAAAGCCATGCGGGCTAAATTTATAAAACCCTTCATCAACGACGGTCAGACCGCTATCACGCACAGCTTGAGAAAACAACGAGTAAGCCTTCTCGCTATCCATGAGTACTTCGCGGTTGCAATCGGAAAGATCAAAAATATAATGTTCACCTAATTTTAAACTTGCGTTCATTCACACCTCTGGGGTTAAAAAGTAAAGAACCCGCCTAAAAACCTTTTCCATTGATCCGCAGGATGTATCCCTGCGTGACAAATGAAACTGTCTCTAAGCAGACTCTGTTGTAGTACTTATACTATGTGCTGACGGAGTGTCAATCTTTTTGGGCGGTGAATATTATTTACTGCAGTCCATCAGTAAAATCAAAATCATCATTATGAACTTTGCACAGTCCACAATGATGATTCGTTAACCCTATTCTATGATGATTTAATTTTGTTGAGTTTTCACCGCACCATTCCAATAACCTGTCCTTCCACTTTATCTGCCCAAGGGTATATCTCAGTGCCTTTGGCAGCTTCGCGAATGATTGGGTCTTCGGAGTAATGCCCGCGGCTTTCCCCTGGAAGCAATTCGGCAATTCGGCGCATGATCTCATGACCGATCTCATCCAACTGGTCACGGAGTTGTTGCCCGCGTCCTTCGGCTTTGAAAGGACCGAATGGCTTACCGATATTGACCTGTATCCTGGCGCGACGTCCACGCTTGAGGTTGGGAAGCACTTCGGGCATGTTGACCAAGCCAACGGGAAGGAGAGGCGCGCCTGTCTTGACCGCCAAAAATGCTGTCCCAGGGCGGGCAGGGCGCAGAACAGTCGCCCAGTTGCCCCCTTCCGGAAAGATCGCCAGTACTTTTCCTTCTTTGAGAATACCTTCTGCGGCACGGATCGAGTCTTTGGCACCTGTACCACGATACAAGGGATGGTATCCCCACAAGTATGGAAGGATGCGTGAAAGCTTTGGTGCGTGTGGAGTTTCGGCACCGCCAAGGAACTCGATCTCCCGCGGTGAAACTCGCACAAAACTGGCTGGGTCGACAAAACTAAAGTGATTCCCCACCATAATGAGTGGACCCGACGCAGGGAAATTCTCCGCGCCGTTGATCTCAAGGTCTGTCACCGCATGGAAAACCGGCTTTGCAAGCCAACGCAGAAAATTCCGCACCAGCTTGCGTCGAGGGGATGAGAATTTTTCAGCACTCATACATTAATCTGCCGGGGTGTATTCGAGCGCCGCCTGACGCGCGCGCTTTTCGCTCACCGATAACAGAACAAGGGTGCCCACTATAAGAAAGACCACAATCGAAAGGATACCCGCACGCTGCCCCGTCTGCTCAGCCAACAGGGTTTCCATCCCCTGCGCCTCAAGGCGTAAGGCAACACCTGTAGCAAGAAAACCATAGATGGTCGGTCCAATAAAGGATGAGGTCTTTCCGGCAATGGCGAAGAAACTGAAGAATTCAGCGCTCTGTCCTTTCGGTGCAAAGACCCCTGCCATCGTACGAGTGACTGCCTGCACACCGGTCAACGCCAAACCGGCAAGAGAAGCGATAATGAAGAACCCGGTCAGGGTTTTATTGAAGAACATCCATACAACCGCAGCGATCATCAAAACAAGTGAAATGAACAAGGTGCGCATCAACCCGGCACGTTCGCTATACAAACCGGAAAGATAAGCGCCCACCACACTCGCCATTTGAACAGCGATCATCAAGATGATAAGCTGAGTCTGGTTCATGCCATACAAGACCGAACCGATGATGGCGGCAAAATCAAGCGCCATCACAATGCCATCGTTAAAGATCAGGAAAGCAACGATGAACTTGAGAAATTCAGTGAAATGCCTCACCGAACCAAAAGTGCGCCCCAGCCGACTAAATGCCAACGAAAAGTAATTCTTACCCTCTGGTAAAGGTTTACGCTCACCGGTTTCTTTCACCCACAGGAATATAGGCAATGCCGAAAACAGGAAGAACAACGCTGTGAATACAAATGCCCCACGAACAGGCAGGTTGGTACCTTTTATCAATACGATCGCCGGAAGCACCATTAACAAACAAATGATGCCGCCCAATGAGCCGATCGCCCAGCCATTCGCAGAAACACGCCCGATCTCATCAGGTTCCGCTACTTCGGTAAGCAGGGAGTTATAGAAGACCTGTCCCGAACGATATCCGATCTCGGCAAGGATGAAGAACAACATACCAAGGAACACATCCCCCTTTTGCACAAAGAACAATAGTCCCGTAAATATCCAGGAAAGAGATGAAAAGAAGAAAAGGAATCGCTTCTTGAAGGCCGAGTAATCCGCGATCACCGCCAGAATCGGCGAAACGATGGCGCTGACCAGCATGGCAATTCCCACCGAAATTCCCCATAAACGCGACCCTTCTGCCCCGCCCACCACAGAGCCCTTAAAATACGCCGAATAGATCGCCAGCAACACCACCGCCGCATAGGCAGAATTTCCAAAATCGAACAAATACCAGCCCCATTGCGCGCGTTTTCGTTCTTTGTCCATGCCATTCTCCTGGGAAAAATTTAGCTGATTTTACTGGAATTAACAACCCAAAAGGCGTTTCGTTCTGAATTAGACCACCTCCAAAGGTTAACGTTGGCAGCCAACATACAACCCAAAAATCTACGGTATAGTAGGTTTCCACTCAACCTTTAGGAGATGAGATGTCACCAAACCAAAACCCGCTTCATGAAGAAACCCGCGCTGCCTGGGAAGTCAACGCCGAAGTCTGGGATAAGCGCATGGGCGATGACGGCAACGATTTCTTCAACATCCTTTGCTGGCCCACACTCGTCTCGTTCCTCAGCCCGCAGCCTGCTGCCCATATTCTGGATATCGCCTGCGGAAACGGACTTACCACCCGCCGCCTCGCCGAGCTGGGATGTAAAGTCACCGCTTTCGATTTCTCCGCCAACCTGATTGAATATGCCAAACAACGCCTTGCCAATTATCAATCACAAATTACTCTGCGCGTCATTGATGCCACAAACGAAGAACAACTGCTCTCCCTTGGCAAGTCCCAATTCGACTCCGCCCTTTCCAACATGGCGCTTTTCGACATGGCAGATATCGAACCGCTCTTTCGAACTTTGCCCAAACTGCTCAAACCCGGCGGGACGTTCGTCTTCTCCATCACTCATCCTTGTTTCAATAACGCCTCATCTGCCCATGTAGTGGAAGAGATTGATAACAATGGCGAAATGCAGATCAGCTACGCCATCAAAACCACTCGCTATATGACCCCCTACTCCACCCGCGGACTTGCCCTTCGAAATCAGCCCATGCCGCAAGTCTATTTTGAACGTCCACTTCAATACTATTTCAACCTAGCTTTTCAACATGGATTTGTCCTCGACGGTTTTGAAGAACGTGCCTTTCCGCCAGAAACCCCACAGACTCACCCACTCGGTTGGGGCGGCAACTTTAGCGAAATCCCTGCTGCCATTGTGATAAGGATGAGATTGCAAAGCTGAGGATGGGTCACACAAAGTTAATTTCTCATTCTACAAGGACGGTTATACTCAAGCCCACCCAATCAACATGCCAGCATCATGGTGCAAGACTCTGAGCCTCAAACATGACACCCGACACTTCGATCTACCTCCACATTCCCTTCTGCAAACATCGCTGCGCCTACTGCGACTTTAACACCTACGCCGGGCAGGAGTCCCTGATCCCTGCCTATGTCAAAGCCCTCGTCAAAGAAATTCAATTCATTGGGAATCAAAAAAATCGAAGCATCGAATATTCGAATACTCGATATTCGACCATCTTCTTTGGAGGAGGAACCCCCTCGCTTCTATCTGGAACTCAATTTGCTTCAATCATGTCGGCTTTATCCTCCGCCTTCAGCATTTCCGCTGATGCAGAGGTGAGCATTGAAGCCAACCCCGGCACCATCTCACCCGAAAAGCTGGAGGCTATTCGCAAGGCAGGCATCAACCGCATCAGCTTTGGTGTGCAATCCTCAAACACCGAAGAACTGCGCATGCTCGAACGTTCACATGACTTTTTCACCGTGATCGAAGCCGTATCCACTGCCAGACGAGCCGGGTTCACCAACCTCAACCTCGACCTGATCTATGCCCTGCCCGAACAGACCCTGCAGTCCTGGCAGACCACCGTCCAACGCGTTCTGGAATTAGAACCCGAGCACATCTCCGCTTATGCACTCACCCTCGAACACGGCACCCCCTTCGGCAAATGGGCGAACAAGGGCATCCTGCCCCTCCCCGACCCCGACCTTGCCGCCGATATGTACGAGTGGACGATGGACCATCTTGCAGACAATGGATATGTGCAATATGAAATATCGAATTGGGCAAAAACTGTGAACCCGCTCTCAGCTTTTAGCGATCAGCCGACCTATGCTTGCAGACATAATTTACAATACTGGCATTCCCTGCCCTATCTCGGTCTTGGTGCAGGCGCACATGGCTATGCAGGCGGGTATCGTTATTCCAATGCCCTAAGAATAAAAACCTATATTGACCGCTTAATAAATTACCAATCATCAGTTACCACCTACCCTCTAACTCCCGCCACTGTCAACCACCACAAACAGACACGCAAAGACGACATCTCCGATTACATGATCAATAATTTACGGCTGGTACAAGCCGGTATTGCTGATGCAGATTTCAGATCAAGATTCGGAAGCGGGCTTGCGGATGTCTTCCCAAAAGAGATCGAGGAACTCGTCCGCAACGGTCTCATAGAAAAAAAGACCTCCGATGGCTCGGAGGTCTTCAGGCTTACGAAACGCGGAAGGCTATTGGGAAATCAAGTCTTCCTGCGATTTGTTTAACTACTTCTTCTTGGCAACTTTCTTTACAGCTTTTTTCACAACCTTCTTGACCGGTTTCTTGGCAGCGGGTTTCTTGGTCACTGCCTTTTTCACAGGCATGTGATTCAATGCGGCATGTGCGGCAGCAAGACGTGCAACCGGCACGCGGAACGGGGAGCAAGAGACATAGTTGTTACCGATCATATGGCACCACTCAATGGACTCGGGATCACCACCGTGTTCACCGCAGATACCCACTTCAAGTTCAGGGCGGGCAGCGCGACCTTCAAAAATCGCGTTCTTCATCAGTTTCCCCACGCCATTGCGGTCCAAGGTCTGGAATGGGTTCTTGACAAGGATGCCTTCTTGAACATAAGTGATAAGGAAGTTACGCTCAGCATCATCACGCGAATAACCGAAGGTCATTTGGGTGAGGTCGTTGGTACCAAAGGAGAAGAACTGTGCCTTGGTGGCAATATGGTCGGCAGTCACTGCCGCGCGCGGAATCTCGATCATGGTTCCGAACTTATACGCGAACTTGACTTTCTTCTCGCTCATCACAGCTTTGCCGATGCGTTCGAGGCGCGGCTGGATCCATTCGAGTTCTTTTACGGTTCCGGTAAGCGGGATCATGATCTCCGGTTTGACCTTGACGCCGCGCAAGGTGCAATCAGCAGCAGCTTCAAAGATGGCGCGGACCTGCATCTCCACGATTTCAGGCATCGAGATGCTCAAACGCACACCACGCAGACCCATCATCGGGTTGGATTCGTGCATACCCTTGACGGCAGCAAGTAATTTTTCCTTTTCTTCCAAACCTTCAGTTTCACCTTTGACATGCATGGTGATGACTTCTTCCATGAGTTTTTCTTCATCAGGCATAAACTCATGCAAAGGCGGGTCGATCAAGCGGATGATGACAGGGAATCCATCCATCGCTTCAAAGAGACCATCAAAGTCCTTGCGCTGATGCGGCAGGAGCAAATTGAGGGCATCTGTGCGGGCTTCACTAGATTCAGCAAGGATCATGCGCTGTACAATGGGCAGGCGTTCCGGTTCAAAGAACATGTGCTCGGTGCGGCACAAGCCAATACCCACGGCTCCATAAGAACGGGCGCGGCGGGCATCCTTAGGATAATCAGCATTTGCCCAAACTTGTAAACCGCGGGTCGGATAACCAGGTCTTACTTCTTCGCGAACATTTTTGCGCGCAGAAATTTCATCTGCCCACTTGAGCAAGGTCATCAATTCTTTTTGTTCTTCAAGCGAAGGTTCAGAGGTCGGGATCTTGCCAGCAAAGACTTTACCGGTTGTCCCATCTACTGAAATCCAATCGCCTTCATTCAAGACGGTTTCGCCCACATGCATAACGCGTTTCTCAAGATCGATCTTGATGGCAGAAGCACCCACCACACAAGGAATGCCAAACTGACGCGCCACAACCGCCGCATGGGAGGTCGCGCCACCTTCGCTGGTCAGCACGCCTTTGGCAGCGATCATGCCGTGAACATCATCCGGCTTGGTGAATGGGCGCACCATGATGGTGTCCTGTTTATGTTCTTTTGCATATTGTTCAGCTTTGTCAGCATCAAAATAGATCTGCCCAACCGCTGCACCAGGAGAAGCGTTTACGCCCTTGGCAAGGAACTTGCCTTCTTTCTCAGCCAGATTCATGGCGGCATCATCGAACTGCGGATGGAGCAAAGCATCCACCTGATCCGGAGTGACTCGCTGAACTGCCTGGTCACGAGTGATCAAGCCTTCATTTGCCATATCCACGGCGATCTTCACAGCTGCTTTGGCAGTGCGTTTCCCCACACGGGTTTGAAGCATCCACAACGTTCCACGCTCGATCGTGAATTCAACATCCTGCATATCGGTATAGTGCTTTTCAAGGCGGGCAGTGATTTCCATGAACTGCTTATAAGCCTTGGGCATATATTTCTTGAGGTTCGCAACCTCATCCGCATTACGGATGCCAGCCACCACATCTTCACCCTGCGCATTGAGCAGGTACTCACCCATCATCACCTTTTCGCCGGTGGAGGGGTTGCGGGTGAATGCCACACCAGTGGCACAATCATCGCCCATGTTACCAAATACCATCGTACAAATATTGACGGCGGTTCCAAGGGTATCGGAGATACCTTCTTTACGGCGGTAAGCCACTGCGCGTTTGCCATTCCATGACTTGAAGACCGCTTCCGTTGCTAATGCTAATTGTTTATTGGGATCTTGCGGGAATTCCTGACCACATGCCTGCTTATATGCTTCTTTGTAGATACCTACAACTTCTTTCCAGTCTTCCGCCCTCATTTCGATATCTAGTTTATAACCCTTCTTTTCTTTGAAACTCGCGAGTGGATGTTCAAAAGCTTCGTCTTCGATATCCATCACCACGGTTCCAAACATTTCAACGAGACGGCGGTACGAGTCCCACACGAAACGATCATTGCCTGTCTCTTTGATCATACCTTCCGCCACCACATCGGTCAGACCGATATTAAGGATGGTATTCATCATGCCTGGCATTGAGAATTTTGCACCGGAACGGCATGAAACCAACAAAGGATTCTTTTTGTCGCCAAATTTCTTGCCGGTCTTCTTTTCGATCGCTTTCAATGCAGTGAGTTCCTGTTCCCATAACCCTGCGGGGAACTTACCAGCTTTTTGATACGCATTGCAAGCTTCCGTCGTCACCGTAAAGAACGGGGGGACGGGTACATTCGCACGGGTCATATCCATCAACCCGGCACCCTTGCCGCCTACGATGGATTTGACACCATCCCAGGAACCACCGGCGCGTTTTTCAACTTCTTTCACTTCATTATAGAGATAAACCCATTTTGACATTACAGCCTCCTGATCGAGTAAATATTTTTCAATGTAAATTTTGATTGTGAAATATTGTACCAAAAACAGTCCAATTCGCACCTGACAAATATCATGCTATAGGTGGATTTCAATCAGTGAATCAGACAAGATGTAATAAAATCAACCTGTTAATGAACTGCAAAGTGCGTAAATCCATAAATCAGCGATAATGTTTCTAGAATACTATGACACCTACAGCAAAAATTCTAGTGATCGATGACGATACAGCCATCACCGAATTGATGAGCATGCTTCTAAAAACCTTCGGGTTTGAAGTTCTTACCACCAATATCGGCGAAGAGGGGATTCGGCTCGCACGAGAAGCCAATCCAAATGTCATCCTGCTTGACCTGATGATGCCCGATTTGGACGGGTGGCAGGTCTGCAAGGCAATCCGCCAGACTAGCACCGTTCCAATCTTGATTCTCTCTGCAATCAACGATCCACGCATGGTTGCAAGCGTTCTCGATGTTGGCGCAGACGATTTCCTCGTCAAGCCTGTTCCAAGTGGCGTTCTGGTAGCTAATATCAAGAAATTGATCCGGCGCAATACTGGTGCGCTGGATGTTTCCAAGTTAAAAAAAACAACTCCTTTCATCCAGACGAATAACCAACCGCTTCTCTCCTAACCGGAAGTTGTCTCGACAAACGAAAAGCCCATCCAATTAGATGGGCTTTTCGTTTATTTGAGCTGTTTCAACGCCTCGGCAGTTTTTTCGGCAAATTCCATCATTGGCATATGTCCGGCACCTGCAAGTTCGACCAAGTGAGCTGACGGGTTCAATAATTTGATTTCGCGTGCACGATCTATTGGGATTAGTTCATCGGCATTGCCATGAAGGAGTACCAATGGCAGATTGAAGGAAGCTAAAAAGGAAGTCAGATCTTCCCGTTCCGCCATTGCCTTTAGAGCACCTGTCACCCCTGCCGCGCTTTGCTGTCCGATCAGTAATTTAATAACATCGCGCACTTTCTGGTTTTTGGTCAGTTTATCCGTCATCGCTGCAGCAACGATCTGAACGCCCTTTGCATCCACCTCCTCCGCTGTCTTATACCTGCCTTCTTTCCGTTCGGGAGAGTCGCCAGCCGCCTGCGAAGAAACCAATGCCAGTCCGTGAACGCGGTTTGGAAATGCTTTGGCAAATGCAAGTGCAACATAACCGCCCATGGAATGCCCAGCCAATGCCGCCTTTTCGACCCCAAGTCCATCAAGTAAAGCTGCGAGGTCGTTGGCAATGTCGGTCATCGAATATGATGCTTCTATTACAGTTGAGCCGCCAAACCCGCGCACATCGGGCACAATGAGGTCAAAATCTTTCTGAAGCAGGGGTACAACATCTTCCCAAATGGAATGATCCAAAGGATAACCATGGATCAGCACCAGCGGCGTTCCTTTGCCTCGCCGAATGTATGCCAGCTGAGCTCCATTAATAGTTATTTTATTCATGCCAGCTCCTATTTCCACTTTACGACAGACTTTAATTTGCTCCCCAGTTTAGATTTGTAATAAACAAAACCATTATCCCGCCCAAATTCAAACACACGCCGGGTGATATCCACATCTGCTTTGCAATATTCAGCGACTTTATCCAACTCACCTTTGCGGAACCATTCCACAGATTGGATACCATCTGCAGTTTTCGCTGCACCCAGTGAAGCACCCGCCAGATTATCAAGACCAACCCGAAAACCAAGATTTTTCTGCAAATCCAGCATCATATCCAGGGTCGGGATCGAGGCAAGGCGTACCTGCGGCGCATAGGGTTGAAGTACCTTGTAATCAAATTGAAGCAGGTTAAATCCGATCACTTTGGTTGCCGACCGCAACTCCGCCAAAAGAGCGCTTACATCCTGCTCCCAATATACAGAAAAGTCATTCTTTGCCGTCGAAAATGTGACGGCACAAGCCAATTTCAATTTTTCAATGTTATCGCGTCCGCCGACATCATCGAATAGATTCTGGGTTTCAAGGTCAAAGAATACATAATTCATAGTTCACCGGTACCTTTGGCAAGTTCTTCTCGGGCAAATGCCAATGCCTGCTCCCTATCAATGATCTTACCAGCCGCTTGATTCTCACGGATCGCCTCGAGCAGCTGCCCCACGAAACGCCCAGGTTTGAGATCCAATTCCTGCATAAGGTCATTGCCATTCAAAAGGCGCGGTGGGTTGACCACTTCTTCGGGATGTTCCCAATAATTCTCAAGCAAGATCCGCGCAACATCAAGGTATGCCGTCCAGGTGTCCTGAGAAAGGTCATTGCCTTTGGTGCCGCGCACATCGGCAAGTGCAAGCAAAACCAGATCCACGCCTGCTGCACCGCTATCGCGGAAAAAGCGATAAACCGCTTTACGGGAAGGCGGTTGTTTTTCTTTTTCCAAACGATCCGCAAAGAAGTGAATACGCATGTGATGAGTAACGATCTTATGCAGTCGTTCCACTTCGTCATTACTTAAATTGAAAGAACGGGCGCGTTCAGCGGTCACGTCGGCACCTTTGACGTCATGGTCAAAGAAACGGATTCGTCCGTTCTCATCGATAGTCTTTGTGTCCGGCTTGCAAATATCATGATATAGCGCGGCAAAGAACAAAAGCGAACGGTGTGAACGGTTGGGGTTTAGTGCAGCAGCAAAATGTTTTGCAAACTGTTCACGATAACGTCCGATCTTTAAACTGACCAAGCCCATGAACATATCACTGGTCTTTTCGGGGTCAAAATCGAGCCGCAAGGATGTAGTCAATAGATAATCAAGTTGGTCAAGCACTGTAAGCGTATGCGTCCAAACATCATGAATATGTGGAGGAGATTGAGAAACGCCCTTCATTTTCAACAGTTCGGGCGTAAGGTGTTGTAAAACACCAAGCATCTCCAACGCACGAACGGACGCGCTGGCTTTGGGTCCGCCAAGCATTTTAAAGACCTCATCACGCAGGCGCTCCACTGAGACGTTGCCAATGGTACCGGCGGCTTGTTTCATTAACTCGCGGGTGTTCTTGTCAATGGTGAATCCAAATGCGGCTGCCTGCCTCACCGCCCTCAGAATACGAACGGGGTCGTGCAGTAGAGCATCGGGCGAGCAAGCTCGGATCACTTTGGCTCGGATATCGCTGCCGCCATTCAGCGGGTCAATGATAGTGGTATCGCGCAGGTTCAATGCCATGGCATTGATGGTAAAGTCGCGGTCACGCAGGTCTTCTTCAAGCGTCGCACCGCGGTAGGTGGCAAAATCCAGGTAAAGCAGATTTTCATTTTCATTGGAAATAATGACGCGACCTGTGTCACGCTCATCATCCAAAACCATGAAATCGGCTTTTAAAGCATTGGCAATGATTCGGGCGAGGGAAATTCCACTCGAAGGCAGAGCAAAGTCAAAATCGGGCGAGAGGCGGTTGGTCAACAAGTCGCGCACAGCGCCACCGACAAGATACACCTCCACATCGGGTGGGAGTACATCGATTATTTTTTTCAATAAAGGCGGGAAGTTAAATGGAACGGACATGAAACGGATCTCTGGTCTTTCTTTATATCGACTGGCTTGCGAAGCAAGCAGTGCCTGTTCGGGCGTGCCGCCTTGTGCAACAACACGTCCACGTACAAGGGCAACCCAACGCCCGGAATAAGGTGAGTATGTTGTGGTGTTGGTTTCTTCTGTGGTCATTGCATCCCCCTACCAACCGGGCATTTATTCGGCAGGCTTGTATTTATTCAGATCGACGACACCGACAAAAGTTAAATTGCGATGATACTCATCGAGGTCAAGTCCATAGCCGTAGACGAATTTATTGGGGATGGAAAAGCCAAGGTAATCAATGGGGACATGCGCTTCACGGCGTTCGGGTTTATCAAGCAGGGCGCAGACCTTGAGTGACTTGGGTTGACGCGTTCCCAGCATTTGCAGGACAGCAGCAATGGTATGCCCACTATCAACGATATCTTCAACGAGCACCACATTATGATCGCGAATATCCATTTGCAGATCAAGGGTGACGCGGGCAGAACCAGTAGATTCGCGTTTGCCGATACCATAGGACGAGACCGCCATGAAATCCATCATATGCGGGACGGTGATATGCCTGCTCAGATCCACTAAGAAGGGCACTGCGCCGCGTAAAATACAGATCAAGAGCAGGTCTTGACCGTGATAGTCGGCGCTGATCTGTTTACCCAATTCGGCAACACGCTTTTGAAGGGTATCTGAATCAATGAGGGTTTCTGCGAGAACGTCCTGATAGTTTTGCATGAAAGTAGTTCCTTAGTCCGTGAGTTCCATTGTTAATTAGTTTACATCAAAATCCATCATTAATACGCAACCATTAACTACTAGACCAAAATTTATCTCGGGACTTCGTGGTGTTTGCGGCAGCGGGCTTCATACAATTCAGAAGCACCAACAATGACGACCGGCTCATCGTAGCGGGCGGGCTTTCCGTTCACAAGTCTTTGGGTGCGCGAAGCATCGTCACCGCAGACCATGCAAATGGCGTGAAGTTTCAACACAACTTCGGCTTTTGCCATCAACTCAGGCATTGCTCCAAAAGGCTCGCCGCGAAAATCCATATCCAGCCCGGCGGCAATGACACGGATCCCTTGTTCAGCCAGAGTCTGTGCAATGGTCACGATCTCAGGGTCGAAGAACTGCACTTCGTCCAAACCGACCACAGTCGTATCTTTTTCGAGCCGGGCTGGAATTTCGGACGCCTTCTGAACAGGGATGGCACTGAATGTCGAACCGGTGTGCGAAGCGACTTTCTCAATCGCATATCGAATGTCAATGGCGGGTTTGAATACCTGTACCTTTTGCTTTGCAATGGTTGCCCGCACCAAGCGTCGGATCAATTCATCCGTTTTGCCGCTAAACATCGAACCACAGACAACTTCGATCATACCCTGCGTGTGCATCATTGAAACTCTCCTCCCCCTCCGATCGGGGATCTGCTAATGGGATTTATTATAAAAACAGGCAGACGCTTTTGCATCTGCCTGTTTAGTTTAACTGATAATGAGCGGGCTGACAAAGCGTCGCCCCAACAGCAGAACTACTCGCCTGCTTCGGGGGTTTCAGTTGCCTTTTCGGCTTTTTCAGCCTTCTCAACCTTGGGCGGTTCGGGAAGTTCGATCTCGAGGGAGCGCAGTTTCTTCTTGGCAGCCGTCAAAGCAGACTGACCGAAACCATTGATTGCCAGAAGAGCAGCATCGCCTTCTGCAAACTTCTCAACCAGCTGACCAATGTTCAAAACACCAGCACGCTTGAGACCATCTGTAGCGCGGGGGGTCAAGCCGAGATCGTCCACTGAACGATTGGAAATGTTGGTGGATTCTTCGCGAGCTTTCTGGTCTTCCACATAGTTCTGGCGGGCAGAGAGCTTCTTATAGAAGCGATCCACCTGACCTTCCACATCGAGAAGCTTGGCAGATTCGCCGGTGTAGAAAGGATGGCAGTTGGAACACACGTCGATGCGCAGTTCCTTGCTGGTGGATGTGGTTACCCAGGTGGTACCGCAGGAAGCGCAGGTCACCTTGGCATCAAAAACCTTGGGATGGATATCAGTCTTCATTATTCCGCCTCAACAGGAACGATGTTGACGCGTTTGCGTCCATGAAACACATCGAACATCACCACGCCGTCTGCAACCGCAAACAACGTATCATCCTTACCGACCATCACATTGATGCCGGGCTTGATCTTGGTTCCACGCTGGCGAACCAAAACATTGCCGGAAAGCACGAACTGACCGGCATAGCGCTTGACACCCAAGCGCTGGGAATTGCTGTCTCTACCGTTGCGGGTTGAACCGCCACCTGTTTTATGAGCCATTGTCTACCTACCTTTACTTCTTTTCGGACTTTTTGGTTGAGGTGGATTTCTTAGCAGTGGAAGGCTTCTTCTCTGCCGCTTCTTTCTCAGCCTTGGCGGGTTTTTCAGCTTTAGCCTTTGGCTTCGCTTCAGCCTTTGCAGGCTTGTCACCCGGCTTGCCGATGAAATCGATCATCA
Organism: Candidatus Villigracilis vicinus; assembly: GCF_016702885.1. Taxonomy (NCBI): domain Bacteria; kingdom Bacillati; phylum Chloroflexota; class Anaerolineae; order Anaerolineales; family Candidatus Villigracilaceae; genus Candidatus Villigracilis; species Candidatus Villigracilis vicinus. Next base: position 25,866 of record NZ_JADJDD010000026.1, on the reverse strand, counting down.
AACGGGTGTAGTGAGCGCGGTTCCCGCCACGAACGCGGATGCGTTTCTTCGGGCGATACTTAAAGGAAAGAACCTTGGGTCCCTTGATGTGATCCACCACAGTGACAGACACAACGATGCCGCTGACAGTGGGAGTACCCACCGAAACCGCATCACCATCTGCCATGAGCAGAACGCGCTCAATATCGAACGAGTTGCCTACTTCATGGGCGAGGCGATCCACGTCGACCGTGGTGCCTTCGACGGCACGATATTGCTTGCCGCCGCTTTCAACGATTGCAAATTTCATTTTTTATTTTCTCCAGTCATTCACTTCGCCGAGAAAGTTTGCGGGGATCTTGCACCCTTCGCCCACTTTTGGGGAAGCTGGGGTTGTAAACAAACAACTACCCCGGAATTTGACCTCCGGGGTGGAAGCGGACGATATTATACATGTAAAAATGCGGACTTGTCAACGAGTTTTCGGCATGGAGTCCAGATAGGCTTGCCAGGGCAGGTTGAAGGTCTGGGAGGATGCGATTACACCTTGGGGATGATGGATGTAATGGTTTTGGTTACCGCCTGCAATTGACCCGCATGCGCCTTTAACTTGTTGGCGTCGCCGGTCTTCAAGCCCGCGTTGACGTCGGTAATGGTCTTGGTGGTGGCGGCTTCGTTATCGATGATCTTCTGCGTCAGGCTTTCGAGGTTGACCAGCATCTGCATTACATTCTTGGGGATGAGGGGCAGATTCTTGAGGATGGGTAGAAGTACATCCAGGATCTGGTTGGCGGTGCGGGCGTACTTAACCGTCAGAGTATGCAGCGAACCGATGGAAGAGGTCAACTCGATGGCAACCTCCTGGATCGAGTCGATCATTTCCTTGTGCTGTTCAATGATCTTGGATATATCGGTGATCGAGGCGGTTAATTTATCAGAGAACTTAACGTAAGAGCCGGAAGCGGCTTTGGACGCTGTGGAACCGCTCTTGGCAGTACCTTTGATCGGGGTGGGCATGGGATTACCTCCAGTGAAAGAATGTGAAGCCGCCAATGCGGCAGATGAACCATAATATACATTAATTCGTTTCGTAAAACAACCTTGTTGACAAAGGCTGTTTTCTCGTATATGCTCATGACGTATTCCAACAAGTAGAGGAGATGACCATGAGCGATGCGGATGCACGTTGGGAAAGAATTCGGAACATGCTGCTCTGGCTGGTAACCCCATTGATCGCGGGGTTGCTGCTGGCTTCGGCTGTGCCGCAGCCTGTTGTGGGGGTGATCCGGCTTGAAGATGCCATTTACACGTATTCAGCCCAGAACACGATCAAGCAGATCCACTACGCCATTGACCACCCTGAAATTCGCGCAGTGGTATTGGTGATCGACAGCCCCGGCGGAACTGTAGTCGATACAGAATCGATCTATATGGAACTCACCCGCCTGCGCGAGAAGAAACCAGTAGTGACGGTGGTGAACGGCATGTCTGCCAGCGGCGGATATTATCTCTCTGTGAATACTGACTACATTTTTGCCAAGTCGGCTTCCATGGTTGGTAATATCGGTGTGATCGGCTACCTGCCCCCTGCCCCCTTTGTGATCGAAGACATCATCACGACCGGTCCTTACAAGTTATGGGGCGCACCACGTGATTCGGACATGCGTCAGGTGGACATGATGCGGCAAGGCTTTTTCGAAGCGGTCAAACTTGGGCGCGGAGACAAGCTCAAAGGCAGCGATGCCGAGATCTTCAGCGGACAGATCTGGTCTGGCATGGATGCGATCCGACTGGGGATCATCGATGCATTCGGTACTGAAGACGATGCTGCAAAGAAAGCCGCCGACCTTGCCAACATTGCCAATTATGAAGTTCTCGACCTGGCAGGACCAGCAGGTGTTGACCTGTATGGCGGTCTCTTCTTCATTCAAAGCCCGGATGGCATGACCCTGCCCTATCCAAAAGAATCGGGGTTCTACATGTTGTACATTCCACCCTTGCCGGTAAAACAATAGGAGGATGACATGAAACGACAAAACCTTATCATTGCGCTTGTCCTTTTACTTCTTCCTATCCTTGCGCGCATCTTGTGGTTCTACCCCGGCTTTCCGCCGGCACGGACTGAGATCGCCACCCCTGACTTCGCTTCCTTTACAAGACCGCAAGCAGCAGTTAGTACGCCTGATTTGGATAACATCCAGCAGCTTGGCGGGACAGTTCTGGTGGATGGCTATCACGGCAACCAATTCACGTTGAACGAGATCGATTCCCTAACGTCTGCCTTTCAAGCGCGCGGCGGTAAGACGGAAGTAGTCCTTGATGCCGTTTCGCTGGAAACACAGTTGAAATCTGCCAGCGCATTTGTAAGCGTTTCGCCCAGCGTAACCTTTACTGCATATGAAGCGCAGCTTCTCAAAGGCTTTACCGAACGCGGCGGCAAGATCCTCGTTTTTGCCGATGCGACCCGTTTCGCGCTATATTACGACTACGTCTCTGGCAACCCCATTGCTTATGGCGACTCCGTTGCAGCTAACTCGCTGTTAAACTTTTTTGATATCACCATTAACAACGATTATTTATACAACACCGCAAAGAACGAAGGTAACTTTCGCAATGTGTTATTCGATGAATTCGGCAAGAATGAGCTAACCTTTGGCTTGGGCGAAGTGGCTTTATACGGCGCGCGTTCAGTCGAGTCGACCTCAGGGTTGATCCTGCTCCAGGGCGCAGAGACCAACCTCTCGTCGCTGGATGACGCGCACGATCCCAACGCGGGCGGCGCGGCATTGAGTGCAGATGGTAATGTGGCAGTCTTCGGTGACTTCACATTCCTGTCTTCACCTTACAGTACATACACCGACAATGCGACCCTCATCCAAAATTTGGCTGATTTTGCCCTCTCGGGTAAACAAGTCGCCAGCCTCGAGCTCTTTCCGTATATATATTCAAATGATACAGTTCAGGTCTATATCGCACAGGATCTGACCAAGACATCCACGATCGTGACCGCCTTGGGAAGCCTGCAAGCGACACTTCATTCCCTGAATCTAACTGCGGAATTCATGGATAAAGCACCCTCATCAGGGGATACTCTCATCATCGGTTCTTTCGATACAGCAGAGGAATTAGATGCCTATTTGAAAAAAGCAGATGTGGAGATCAACAGCGATACGATCGACACATTGGCTTTTGGTCAAATCGTGCGCTCTGGCAACGGTATCATCCTGTTTGAAACTGGCAAGAAGGGCAACACCCTCGTCTTATTGGCAGATACAGAAGATGACATCGTCGCCTTGATGGGTATATTGAACTCAGGCACGCTCAGTTCTTGTCTAACAAGCGCGAATGTAGCGGTCTGCAGCGTTGGTTATAGCGATACCTCTTCCTTCGACAGTGGCACAGAAACATCCACTGAATCATCTACTGAATCGGGTACGGACGCCACACCTGAGGCATCCCCCACCCCCAGCGGATAAATGCAGAAATAAAGCCCCTGACCCTTCAAGGATCGGGGGCTTTTCATTGACAAAACCCCCGCGATAATTTACATTCGCTTCATGACTTCACTCAGCCTGAATCAGCGCCAGATCATTGAGTCGCCCCTTGACTCTCGTCTCTTTGTCTCCGGCATGGCGGGCACCGGCAAAACCACTGCCGGAGTTGAACGCATCCGCTTCCTGCTTGACCAGGGCGTGCCAGCCGACTCGATCCTTTTACTCACCCCGCAGCGAACTCTGCAAGAGCCTTACCTTGAGTTGCTTGAGAGTCCCACCCGCATGGCAGGCGGAGAAGTGACGCCCGCTACCATTGGTGGTTTGGCTCGGCGCATGTGTGACCTGTTCTGGTCATTCGCGGCAGAGGAAGCCGGGTTCGCTCGCCCGGAACAACCGCCCATCTTCCTTACCTTGGAAACGGCACAATATTACATGGCACATCTGGTGCGCCCAATGATCGAGGAACAGGGGTATTTTGACTCGGTCACTATTAATCGCAACCGCCTGTACTCACAGATCATCGACAACCTTAACAAGGCTGCCATTGTCGGGTTTCCACATACAGAGATCGGCGCCCGCTTGGATTCTGCCTGGTTCGGCGACCCTGCCCAAAGGCGTGTATATGCCGATGCACAGGAATGTGCTACTCTATTTCGGCAATACTGCCTCGATAACAACCTGCTGGATTTCTCTTTGCAGCTTGAAATTTTCAAAAATATCTTATGGCAGAACCCACAATCACGCAGCTATCTGACCCAGACGTATCGCCATCTCATCTATGACAATGTGGAAGAAGATATATCCTGTGCGCATGTCATCGTTCACGACTGGCTGCCGAACCTCGATTCAGCGCTCTTGATTTATGACCAGGCGGCAGGGTATCGAAAATTCCTGGGCGGCGACCCGGATAGCGGTTTGGGGTTGAGCGGCGATTGCGATATGGTCATCGAGTTGAATGAGTCCTTCGTCTCATCCGCAAATGTCATCCAGCTATCCAATGCGCTGATTTCTTCCATCACCAAACAGGAGGAGATCGATGCAACAGGAACTGAGTCTGCGATGGAATTTATCATGACGCATTTCCACCCTGAAATGTTGGATGTGCTCATTGCAAATATCCAGGCATTGATCGAGCAAGGCACACCGCCTGCAGAGATCGTCGTGCTTTCACCGTACTTGTCTGATTCGCTGCGCTTCTCGATCGCCGACCGTTTGGAAGCCGCCGGAATTCCCTGGCGCAGCAATCGCCCGTCACGCTCGCTGCGAGACGAACCCGCCAGCAAATCCTTATTGACGCTGTCCGCACTGGCACATCCGCACTGGAACGTCCGCCCGCCGAAATTCGATGTGGCGCATGCCCTGATGTTCACCTTAAACACCGACTTGATCCGCGCACAATTGTTGACCGAGATCATTTACGGTCAACGCGACCTGCGGCTCTCGAGCTTTGAGGAGATCAATGCTGACACCCAGGAACGCATCACCTATGCACTCGGTGCGCGCTACACCACGCTTCGTAATTGGATCGAAGAGTACCGTGCCAACGGTTCCCTGCCGCTTGATTTTTTCCTGCGCCGATTGTTTGGCGAGGTTGTTTCTCAACCTGAGTTTGGTTTCCATTCCAATCTTGATGCAGTCCGCATTGCGGCAAGTTTGATCGAATCGATCAAGAAATTCAGGAATGCCATGGACCCCATCAAAGACCAGTCCAATCTCGACCTCGGCATGGAATACATCACCATGCTCCAGGATGGAGTCATCGCCGCACAGTATCTTGAGTCGTGGCGCAGTGAAGACAAGAATGCCGTATTGGTCGCCCCCGCATATACCTTCCTGATGATGAACCGCCCCGCAACTTATCAATTCTGGCTCGATCCCGGCTCCGATGGCTGGTCGCAACGCGTCATCCAGCCCCTCACCCATCCCTACGTGCTTTCACGTTATTGGGACGCCTCCGCAGGGCGCGTCTGGTTGGATTCGGACGAAGTCGAAATGGAGATCGAAACCCTCACCCGCCTTACCGGCGGGCTATTGGCACGCTGCCGCGAAAAGATATTCCTCACCCTCTCAGACCTCGGCGCCGCGGGCTTCGAACAACGCGGAGTTCTGTTGCGGGCATTCCAAAAAGTATTAATAAACCAAACTCCTGCATCTGAATGAAACGAAACCCCATCACACAAGAAGATATCGGAATCCTTTTTCTGGCAGCCGCCATCCTCCTTGGCGGCTGGGTGCGTCTCTTTGCGCCGCTCACAGCCGGGTTCCCACTCAACGATGGCGGCATGTTCCTCATCATGATGGATGCGCTGAAAAACAATAATTTCATTTTGCCGGCATCCTTCCAATTTAATGGGCTTACCCTGCCATTTGCCTATCCGCCTCTCGGCTTCTATATTGGCAGTTGGCTTTCGCAGGCCTTTGGCATCGACCTCGTTTCCATTTTGCAATGGCAGCCCGCCATCGTGACCATCATTGCCATCCCCGCATTTTATTGGCTGGCACGTTCCATCTTTGAATCGAATTTTACAGCCGGGCTTGCAACGTTCATTTATGCCTTTACTCCGCGCGCCAGCAGTTGGGCAAACATGGGCGGCGGGCTGACGCGCAGCCTGGGGCTGGTTTTCCTTTTACTTGCCATCGCCAGTATTCTGCGTCTGTATAAAACGCAGGAAAAAAAATACCTCCCATTCGCGATCTTATTCAGTTCGTTAACCGTTCTCAGTCACCCTGAAGCCGCAGTTCATACCGCAGGAATCAGCCTGATCTTCTTCCTTTTCCACGGGCGCTCAAAATTGGGATGGAAGCACACACTCCTCATCGCTGCCGGGACGCTGCTCCTCACTTCGATGTGGTGGCTGCCCATCCTGCTGCGCTTCGGGCTCACCCCCTACCTGACAGCCAGCCAAACGGGCTTTCACTCCGCTGTTGCCTTGTTCCTTCCCTTCTTCCTTCCACTAACAGACGAACCACAAATGACCCTTATCGCCGTACTGGGACTCATCGGCTGGGTTTTTTCCATCGTAAAGAAACAGTACCTGCTCCCCATTCTGTATATCCTGCCGTATTTGACGGAACCACGCAGCGCACCTGTCTATGCTACGATTGCACTTGCCATGCTTACCGGATTCATACTTGTAGAGTTGATCCTCCCGGCGCTATCCAATCAACCTTTCCTCAAAAACAGACCCGCCCAGATTGTGCTCATATATCTTGTCTTGTATCTTTTCGGAAGCGCTGCATTTCTCAATGTTCAATTTGCAGGCAACGCTGTTTCCGAAGCGAATCGCACCGCCTTCGACTGGGTCCACACCAACCTGCCCGCCGATAGCCGCATCCTTGTGCTCACCGGCGAAACCGACACCTTTTGTGATGGCATCTCCGAATGGTTCCCTGCATTGACGGGGCGCATCAGCCCCACCACCGTGCAAGGAAGAGAATGGCTGCCAGGCTTCAATACGGCACTTGAACAACAACGTGACCTGCAAGCCTGTCTCAACTCTGAAAGCCCACTGGAGTGCATTGAAGAAAATACCCGGCTGCATCAGACCGAGTTCGAATATATCTATATCGCCAGGCAGTCTACGCTCAAACAATCGTGCCGTGTCACCAGTCCGCTTCTGCGAGGCGACGCGCTCATTACCGAGCTTTCCACCCATGCCGAATATCAGCCGGTTTATCAAACCAATGAAGTTCTCATCTTTACCCGCGAGCCGAAAACACCATGAACCGAAAAGAGATCATCACAGTCAGCCTTGTTTCCATCGCCGTCATCCTGTTGTTGGATCTGCTCACCAACTCACTGGATACCACCCGCAACGTCTGGGATTTTGTCTATTACATCTCCATGGCAAAGGATGGGCTCAACGCTGAACCGCTTGCCAGCCCATTCGCATACCGCTTCTTGATACCAGGACTCGTAAATCTGTTGTCTCGAACCGGTCTTTCCATCGAAAGCGGATTTAAACTCATTGCCTATATTGGCGCCTTTACCCAACTGACGGGTATTTTTCTATTTGTACGCTGGCTGGGCAGATCCAGCCGCGGCGCATGGATTGCTTTACTCGTTACGGCATTCTCCCTCTTTAATGTCAAGTTCCTTATCTTTGACCCCTTCCGCCCAGACCACCTTGCATATGCGCTTATTCTTTTGCAAACATACTTTGCGCTCAAGCGAAAATTCCTGCCCCTGCTTCTGCTAACCCTCATCGGCTCTATGCTGAGAGAGTTCACGCTCATTCCGATCTTCGCCTATATTTTCATGCTCACCCGTGAAAAAGTGGAACGCTCCATAATCATCCAGCAGGGCATCATCTCTCTTGTACTCATCCTGCTTGCCATGATCCTGCCGCGCATATGGATTCCCGTCACTGAAAGTTATCAGCTCATTGACTTAAGTGCGAACGGTCTGCTTTATGCCATTGTCCTGCCATTCATTCCCAGTTTCCCGGTCAATTTCATTTTTTCCATCCTCGCATATTTCCTGCCATTATTCCTGTTGGTAAGCCCCAAAGAAGTCAGGTTTGCTGTACAAGAATTGCCTGAAAGTCAGCGGTGGTATCTGGCTGGCTATACCATCCTTGTACTGTTATTATCTTTTTTTGGCGGGACCGATTACAACCGCTTCGCCACATTTCTTTTCCTGCCGCAGGTTATGCTGCTTGGCACCCTCGAAAACAAGGTTACAAATCAAAAGCTGATCATCGTTCTCGCCTGTCTCTTCATTTTCAACCGCCTGTGGATGTACTTCCCCGATTGGGACATTCAAACCTACCGCAACTTTTACGGCGGTTTTGCACTACAACTCAACATCCACACACTGTACCGCATCCTCGAACTTGCCGGGTTCATATTTATCGGTTACTTCCTTCACAGACGAGGCATCCTCAATAACTCACAAATGTAGGAGAACATCATGGAATCAAAAAATAGACATTGGCTGCCCATCTTACTACTCACCCTATTGATCGTGCTGGCAGGGTTATTTTATTTGCGAAACCCCGTTGCCCCCGCAACCGCCACAGAACAACCCGTGACCATTCTCGAATTGACAGGTCCCATTGCAGTTCCAGAAGCAGAACTCTCCGGCTTGGGATGGCATGGCGAGACTCTCATCCTCCTGCCGCAATATCCTGAGCGCTTCGGTGAAGGGGATGGCGCTTTATTCGCCCTCCCCAAAGCTGATATTCTCACCGCAATAGACGGTCAGACTCCGCTCACACCTGCTGTTATTTTTCTAAACGCTCCTGGGTTAAAAGATTCCATACCGAATTTTCAGGGCTACGAATCCATTGCTTTCCACGGAGACCAGGTTTTCCTGACCATTGAAGCAGGCGAAGGGACGGATATGCACGGGTATATCGTCGCAGGTGAAATCTCTGCAGATGAAAGCAAGATCACACTGGATACATCCAACGTCGTTGAAATTCCAACGGCGTTCCCGTCAGATAATCACACTGATGAAGCTGTCCTCATCATGGGTGATTCGGTGCTGACCCTTTTCGAGATCAACGGTGCAACCCTGAACTCGACCCCGGTTGCCCACGCCTTCGATTTTGAATTAAAACCAACCGGCACAGTCTCTCTTCCGAATATCGAATATCGATTGACTGACGCCGCCGCGGATGGAAACACCTTCTGGGTCATCAACTACTTCTTCCCCGGTGACACAGACCTGACACCCAAAACAGATCCGCTTGTCGAGAAATATGGCGAAGGTCCAACTCACGCCCAGCAAGATCAGGTGGAACGTCTCGTTGAAATGACCTATTCCCCAAATGGCATCACATTTGCAGATGCAGCTCCCATCCAATTGACGCTCGACGGCGATACCGCCCGCAACCTCGAAGGTTTGGTATTGCTGAATGACCAGGGCTTTTTGCTTGTGACTGATAAATTCCCATCCACATTACTGATGTTCGTGAAAAAACCATAGATACTCCATGCCCTATTCGAAGTTGTACTATCATTTCATTTGGGGCACAAAACAACGTTTGCCTTTGATCGAGTCCGCCATTGAACCTGAAATCCATCGCGTCATTGCCGCAAAGGTCAAGGAGTTCGGTGGGTTTGTCTATGCCATCGGCGGAATGGAAGACCACATGCATCTTGCAGCTTCAGTTCCACCCAAGATCGCGCCTGCAAAATTCATTGGTGACGTGAAAGGGAATAGCTCGCATTTCGTTAACCACGTTATCAAACCTGATTTTGAATTTTATTGGCAGGATGAATATGGAGTGCTTTCTTTCGGCGAGAAAAATCTTCCCGCAGTGGTACGATATATTCATAACCAAAAACAACATCATGCAGATGGGACGTTGATCGCGGCGATGGAGAGAGTGGACGAAACGTAAATTGCTTGGGTAGATCGCGTTGCGCAATATTATCCGCCGTGGGATAAACCCCACGGCTATGCCTACAAAGGCGGCTAAAGCCGCCTAGCCCGCCGAAACGGGTTCGCAGGGTAAAATCAATCGACTGAAACAGGAGAATGCCAAAACGTGGAGCGACTCTACCGAAGGCTTTTTCTACCTATTTGGCAGCATCCACATCTGACTACCGCGCGGGGATGAACCCCCGCGCTATCCCTACAAACCCCGCTAAAGCGGACTAACCCTTGACACCCACCTTCACCCCCGCCCCTCTCAACAACAAATCCTCCGCTATAACGGCGGGAGGTTGGGCATTGCCGCCGTGCCCGGTGCGGGCAAGACGCACATCCTATCTGCCCTCGCGGCAAAGCTCATTCAAGAAGGGCGGCTCGGCGACGATCAGGAAGTGCTCATCGTTACGCTCGTCAACTCGGCGGTGGATAATTTCGAGACGCGCATCAAACGCTTTTTCGATAACCCCATTCAGGTGTTGTACAAATATCGCGTCCGCACACTGCATAGGCTGGCGCATGACATTGTCCGCGAGAAGCCAACCAGCGTGGGCTTGGATGAACGCTTCAGCATCATTGACGAACGTGAGGCGGGTTTCATTCGCCGTGAGGCGGTCAATGCCTGGCTGGCGAGTCACTCGTTGGATGACTACCTCGACCCGGCGCTGGATAACTCCAAGCGGGATTGGGTCAAGCGTCAACAATTGCCTGATCTATTGGACTCCATCGCCCTCGCCTTTATCCGTTCTTCCAAAGATCGCCTCTTGACTCCGGAGAAGCTGCGTCAACAACTCGACGCTTCGTTCGCGCCGTTACCTTTGGCGGAGCTTGGTTACAGCATCTACGCGGACTATCAACGTGCCCTCGCCTATCGCGGCGCCGTGGACTTTGATGATCTCATCCGTTTGGCGCTGACCTTGCTCGAAAGCGACGATGAATTCCGCGAGCGTTTGCAATATCGCTATCCATTTATTTTGGAAGATGAGGCGCAGGATTCGAGTCAGACGCAGGAAAGAATTTTAAGTTTGTTATCTGGCGCACAGTCCCCCTCTCCCGCTTTTGGGAGAGGGGTTAGGGGTGAGGGCAATTGGGTGCGTGTGGGTGACCCGAACCAAGCCATCTTTGAAACCTTTACGACGGCATCGCCTGAACTCTTGCGTGCCTTCATTCGTGAAAACCCGAGCGTGGACATGCCCGAGTCGGGGCGGTCACAGCCTTCGGTGTTGGCGTTGGCGAATCATTTGATCGATTGGGTCATGAACTCGCATCCCGACCCGAATGTGCGCACGGCGTTGTCTGTGCCGTATATTGTGCCGGTGCCAGAAAATGACCCACAGCAAAATCCGCCCGATAACCCGGAGGGGATCAAGTTTATTTCGACGAAGTACACGCCGGAGCAGGAACTCGAAGCGGTGGCGAAGTCTATTAAGGGATTTGTCGATTCGTTTGCAGACTCCCCCATTGAAGAACAGCCGACGATTGCGGTGCTGGTGCCACGCAACCAACGCGGCGTGGAGATGGTCAATGCGCTGCGTCAGCGTGGGATCGAGCCGATCGAGTTGATCTCGTCCACGTCGGAGACGCGTGCGGCGGCGGGAGCGTTGAGCTATTTGCTGTCGTATCTATCCGAGCCGGGGTCTGCGCGGAAATTGGCGAAGGCATATGAGGTGTGGAGAAGGGATTGGAGAGAGAAGGGAGTCGGGAATCGGGAAATGGATGACGGGGAGATTGCTTCGTCCCCTACAGGGATGATATCGCAAAGTTCGCTCCTCGCAACGACATCAAATCTTCTCCGCCGCATGGTTAATGTGGAAAACTTTATCGCACCCCTCACCCCTTACCCCTCTCCCTCAGGGAGAGGGGCTGGGGAGAGGGACTGGCTGGCAGGCTTGAGTGAGTCTGAACCGGAGCAAGTCATCGAAGAGTTGACGCAATTCCGAGTCAACGTGCAGCGTTGGTTGAATGCGGTTTCGCTGCCCATCGATCAGTTGGTGTTGACGCTGGCGCAGGATGTGTTCAGCGATGTGTCGGATTTAGCACTGGCGAATAAGCTGGCGTTGGTGCTGCGTGCCGCCGCGGACGATCACGCGGATTGGCGTTTGCCCGAGTTGACGGCGGAGCTGGCGGTGATCGCGAAGAATGAACGGCGCTTCATCGGGTTCTCGTCGGATGATTCGGGCTTTGACCCCGAGCGCCATCGCGGACGGGTGGTGGTGACGACGATGCACAAGGCGAAGGGCATGGAGTGGGACCGCGTGTATATGATGTCGGTCAATAATTATGACTTCCCTGCGAACATGCCGAATGATCGTTTTATTTCGGAGAAGTGGTTTATTCGCGGCGGCTTGGATTTGGCGGCTGAGTCACTGGCGCAGTTGACGGCGCTTGAGTCGACCAGTGAATATGATTGGTACGAAGAAGGCGCAGCGACGATGCGCTCGCGCTTGGATTACGTCAAAGAGAGATTGCGCCTGTTATACGTGGGCATCACCCGCGCGAAGCGTGATTTGATCGTGACGTGGAATACTGGCAGGCAGGGCGATGCGACGCCGAGCTTGGCATTTCAGGAATTATTAGGGTGGTGGGAACAATAGAATTACTACAAGTTATCTCAAAAATACCTTGTCACCCTGAGGGAGCGTTTTTTGCGACCGAAGGGTCTCTTACATTGGTGTCTTCGCTATCGCTCACGCGTGCCTGCTGCACGGTGCAGGCAGGATGACATTTTTGAGACAGGTTCTATACAACAAAACGGTCGCGGGTTTCATATCAACGCGACCGTTTTGTATTTCTAATGAAAAGTATCTATGTGAGCTGTTGAAAATAATTAGAATTCCGTCATTGCGTGCCGAACACTTCCCTGCACCGAACGCAGAGCAAGTGCTGGAAGAGCGCCCTCCCCATACACGTAACTGCTGCACGGTACGGACAATGACGATGCTTTTAAAATTTATTCCGATTGCCTGCATAGCTTTATTCGTAGAAGGGAGTACAATGAAATTAGGCTACCAGATGGTAAACGGGGAATTTAGTGCATGGCTTGTGCCTCATAACAAGATACCTTCCAGAAAACCCATTATTCAACCGCGTCTGTCTTAATGGCAAGGCGGGTACGTTTATGTGTATGAAGGAGATTCCTATGCAAGAACGAAAATGCTCGAAATGTGGCTCGTTTAACGTTTTAAGAACACGAGTAATAATTGGCACAAGGATGGCGTTATCCTGCAAATGCTGGCGGAGGATAATTTCCTGCCTTGTTCCAAACCCAGGCATTCCTTTGTATAGATTGCCGCCAATTGATATTCAGGTTTTTGAAACCAGTACGATGTATGGAAATCAAAAACACTGGCGGAGGCAGTCCGCTCCAGCAATAATTGGGTAAAAGCCTGATCGCAGCAGAAGTGGTGGGTTTCAAATTTAGAAACGGTCTCGGTGAAATTTCACCGAGACCGTTTGGTTTTCTACACAGCCAGCCCTTATTTCGCCGGTATCAACACAATGACGGGGATCACACGCGCAGCTTTTGCACGATAGTCAGCAAAGCCGGGCATCACTTCCACCATTTTGTCGTACAGGCGGGTGCGCTCCGGTTCTTCTGCAACAACCGCCTTGGCTTGAAATGTATCCGAGCCGTATTCAACCGTCACTACAGGGTTGGCAACCAGGTTGTAATACCAGTCTGGGTGAGTTGGCGCTCCAGCTTTGGAGGCGATCACCACCAGCCGCTCGCCATCTTGTACACAGGCAACTGGGTTGACTCGTTCTTGTCCCCTTTGGCACCTTTCGTATGCAAAAGTAATAAGGACTTACCTTCAAAGTTCCCACCCACTTTGCCTGCATTGGCACGAAATTCCTCAATAACCTTCTTATTCCAATCGTTCGGGCTGCTCAGATATCTCCTTTTGTTTTCAATTCACGATGCCGCAAAAATATCCATTTTACGACACCCACCCAAAAGGCTGGGAATCGCCGGATATCATAGTACAATGAAAATAAGCTTGAGTTTGAATATTTTGTCATGCCTGTTCATGGGGGAGATGGATGGGAACGAAATCACAAAACTCCCAATCTGTGTCACCCCAAACGCGCCGCCTTGAGGAGGAGCGCACTATGAACAAATCGTTGTTCGAAGAAAATGGAACCTGCTCCGCGGGCAGGTTTAATGCCAATGGAGTCTGATGGTCGAATACGACCTGGTCAGCGGATAAGGCAGATGTGAAGTTCGATAAGTTCGTCACCATGCTGCAAGTCAAATATGGGTACACCCGCCAACAAGCCAGAGAAGAGATCAGCAAACTCTGGTCTGAAACCGAAACCAAAAACGAAGCAAGATCTAAAGGAGCAATACAACTTGAATACCCCCATCGAAAAAAACAAGGAAAACCAAAACGTCCCTCCAAGGGACAGCGTAAGCATAACCGCAAGGTCAAGCAAGAAGCGCGAAAGAACAGCATTCCCGGACGGAAGTAACCAAACGCAAACGTTTCAGAGAAAAAAAATGGTCTCGGACAACAGGTTCGAGACCATTTTTATGAGTAAAATTCCATTCTCAAGTCTTACAGGTATCAAGGAGAGGTCAGCATGTCCAAGTCTAAACGCAGGCAGATCGTCACTCCGCAATCGGAACATCTTAAGCTGGCTGGCACATTGGCAATGCTTTGGGGAAACGAACAATTTGAAGTTCCACCCATCGAACAACATTCCCTGGTCGCAGGGATAGGCTTGCATGACCGCGGATATGGCTATCTTGACAACTCCCCCATCGGCGGCATGAGCGATGAAGAATGGCAGGTCATCGCACGCCGCGGGTTCAACATGCCATGCTCGGATGTTGTTGCAGATACCATCGTCAAATATCACTTCCGGCGCCTTGCCAGTTACGGAACGAGCAGTATCCGCAAAGAATTGCATGCGGAATTCTCACTAGGCATCCAAACACAACTGCAGCAGCACAAGCTTTCACAAACTTTGTTCGACCGCATTGACCGTATTACCGACCTGTGTGACTCACCGTCTTTGAGTTCTGTTTCGAAGCGCCAGCCTTAGGGAGGTTATCCGTTTTCCCACACAACGCTGAAGAGACTGAAGTCGTGGTGGAATTTCATGTAGAAAACGGTGAGATCAACGTTAGTCCCTGCCTTTTCAGTGGACGAGTATCAAGGCTACCTTTGTCGCCTATCAAATGGATGGGTACCCAACCCGGCTTGACCCCGTCATTTTGCCGCATCGGTTGCAGCGAAAGTAACCCAATTGCTACCTCGTGAAATGAACTCTGCCGAAACAATGCGATTTGAGTTCTTCAAATAATAGACCTTATATTCATCGCCCTGGATCAAGACAAAACCAATGCGGTGGTCTGCATTAAACCTGCGCTTCCCAATATAAAGATCGTAACGCGTACTGGTGGTGCTGGTCTGTGAATTGCGTGTTTCCACTTTCACAATGTTGACCCGCCCTGTTTCGCTGGTCAGTTCCAGGTCCATGTAGGAGGCGGGCGGAAGAAATGCAAACCCCACCAATCCATACATGACGGGCCACACGATCCCAAAAACCAAGCGCGAATCCGATCCGCAAACCCCAACTCGATTCTGGAATAAACCAGACCCCCCACAGCAATCAGCCAGCCCGATGGCGGCTAAAAAGAACAAGAAATATGCGAAGCGTCTTCTGCCTTTGCGATCAGAGTTTTAAGACAGCAATCCAATGCTTCTTTTGTTCTCAGTGAGAGTTCCATTACGATTGGCGTTAAAATCAAATTCATCGAACTGAAAATATTCCACCAACTTCTTATCTTCCATGAATACTGTCTCCTTTGGAAAGCTGACCTTATTCTATGTGTATGCAGATAATTCACAATGGTACTTTAGCGTTACTCCTCTATTCAAAAAAGTAGAAGCAATCTTTCCTGTTATGGAGCATTATCAATTCTGAAATCTGCGCCCCAAAAGCACCGTTTTTCATCCATCACGTAGTAAATGAGATTGAAAGAGTTTGTCAATTTTGTTTTGCCTATTCAAAGGGGAATAAGCAAGAAACGAAATCTTGAAAACTCCAAACTGAGTCCAACAATTTTCACACTCTTTGAGGAGAATCGTATGCAGAAACCAAAATCAAAATTTGATCAGAAATGGAAACTTATCCGCGGGCAATCTGTGGAATGGTGGAGTCTGATTGCCGAACACGACTTGAAAAAAGTGGATAAGGCACAGGATAAGCTCGATAAATTCGTGACCATTCTCCAGGTCAAGTATGGTTATACCCGTCCGCAGGCACGCGACGAGATCAACAAACGCTGGGCAGCATACTCCCGGGCAAAAGAAGCCCAAACGAATTAGAACGAAAGCGGTCTTGCCAAGTGGCAAAACCGCTTTTTTATTTTAACCTACAAGCGTGAGCGATGTTCTGTCATGCGTTCGTCGATCACCACATGTTCCTGACGCTGGGTCAGTATTTTTTCTGTCGAGGCGATCAAACCATACAATATGACAAGTGCGATCAAGGTCAATATCGTTCCTGCAACCATTCTGATACTTCCATTTCTCGGCGATACGGCCGTCTGTTTGAATTAATAGCGCGCCGGATGGTACCTTGAAAAATCCTATTTTAGATAAATGTTCATGAAATCTTAATATCCTGTTCTATTTTAAGAAGAAACCCTTTCGCCTCGTTCCAAACTATGAGTTGGTTTGCCCATCGATCTTTCCATTTATTTGTTTTTTTCTTCTTATTCTAGAGATAAGCCCTCGAAATGACTACACGCAAAGCGCTCATATCCTGTCTTACGTCTATTTCGGTATCGATCTAGTAGAACGAATACGAAAACTCTGTGCTATAATGCCGCACAATGTTCCGTCACAACAACAACTTCGCCAATAATAACGATAATAATAATGATAATAACGATCCCGAAATCGTTGGGCGAAGCTTTGCTGGTTGACGAATAAAAGTCGAAACCAAATCGCCCAACGCGAAAGCGCAGGGCGATTTTTTATATACATTTCATCCCCGTCATTGCGAGGGCGCTCTTGTTCTTAGCCCGAAGCAATCTCAGCCATCATTATGAGATTGCTCCACTTGCACCGAACGTAAGTACGGTGTCGTCGGAAAGAGCATCCTCCTCGCAAAGACGAGGAAAATCATCGGAGGCGCAAGTATGTGCAGAACTCATTTATGTGGAGAATTACGAACAAGTCACACCGGGCAGACGGTTACGCTCGCGGGCTGGTGAATGACGCCGCGACCACGGCGGGGTGGCATCTTCTTTGACCTGCGTGATCGTGCCGGTCTTGTTCAGGTTACCATCAACCCAGACCTTCCCGAGGAAGTGCTTGATCAGGTCGCAAGCGTTCGCAACGAATGGGTCTTGCAGATCGAAGGCATGGTGCAGAAACGCCCCGAAGGGATGGCGAATCCCAAAATGGAAACCGGCGAAGTCGAGATCATCGCCAAGAACGTGATCGTGCTCAACGCCTCGAAGACTCCCCATTTATGGTCAACACCGATGCGGATCTGCCTGACGAGAACATGCGCCTCAAGTATCGCTACATTGACTTGCGCCGCGAACGCCTGACCCGAAACATGGTGCTGCGTCACAAGGTCATCAAGTTCATGCGTGACTATCTCGATGAACAGGGCTTCATTGAAATTGAAACACCGATCATGTTCAAAGCAACGCCCGAAGGTGCGCGTGACTACCTCGTGCCTTCCCGCGTCTACCCGGGACAGTTCTACGCCTTGCCACAGTCACCGCAACAGTTGAAGCAATTGCTAATGGTGGCAGGCATGGACAAGTACTTCCAGATCGCGCGCTGTTTCCGTGATGAAGACCTGCGCGGCGACCGTCAGCCTGAGTTCACACAGCTCGACCTTGAGATGTCCTACGTCCATCGTGATGACGTATTGAATTTAGTCGAAGGCTTGTTCACGGCGATGATTCCCGCCGTGGCGCCACATAAGAAGTTGTATTCGTCGCCGTGGCCCAAGTTCTCTTATAAGGAAGTGCTCGAACGCTTCGGCTCAGATAAGCCCGACCTGCGCTTCGGCATGGAATTGATCGATGTCACCGATATTTTGGCGAAGATCGAGTTCAAGGTCTTCCAGTCTGCGCTTGAAGCAGGCGGGGTAATCAAATGCATCGTCGCGCCGAAGTCGGCGGAGATGTCTCGCAAGGAACTGGATGCGCTCACGGAAGTGGCGAAGACGTTTGGAGCGAAGGGAATGCCCTATTTGGCGGTAACAGCCGAGGGCGTGAGCGCGCGGCAAAGTTCTTTAAGGAAGAAGAACTCGCAGCGTTGAAAGAAAAATCGGGAGCAGGAGTTCGTCGATCTGATCGTCTTCGCTTCTGATGCTCGTGCTGTTGTGAACAAGACTCCGGCGGACTGCGCTTGTGGTTCCGCGATAAGCTCGACCTGGCGGATAAATCCATGATGGCGTTTGCATGGGTGGTGGATCTCCCCGTTCTTTGCGTTCAACGAAGAAACGCAGGCATGGGAGTCTGAACATCATCCGTTCACGATGCCGAAGATGGAAGACTTGCCGAAGTTCGATACGAACCCCGGTGACGTGTATTCGGAAGCGTACGACATGGTCTGCAACGGTTACGAGACCGCTTCGGGTTCGATAAGAATTCACCGCCGCGATATTCAGATGAAGATGTTCCAGATGCTTGGCTTGAGCGATGAGGAAATTCAGACGAAGTTCGGTCACATGCTCGAAGCGTTCGAGTATGGCGCCTCCCGCACGGCGGCATGGCTCCAGGCATTGACCGCCTCGTGATGCTGCTCGCAGACGAACCGAACATCCGCGAAGTGATCGCCTTCCCCAAGAATCAGAACGGACGCGATGTGATGGCGGATGCTCCGTCGGAAGTGGAACCGAAGCAGTTGAAAGAACTGCATATTAAGTTCAGTTAATTTTCAACCACAAAGGGTCACTAAGGTACACAAAGGTTTTCCTTCGTGACCCTTTGTGACACTTCGTGGTAAAGAGGTTTTATGACCCAAACCATAGACACTAAGACCGTCAAACACGTCGCCTTCCTCGTTCGCTTGGGCATCTCTGAAGAGGAAGCGCAAACCTTCAGCGGACAATTCTCGTCCATCATTGACTACTTCAACATGCTCAACGAAGTGGACACGGAGAACGTCCCGCCTGCTTCGGATATCGCCAACGCTGAAAATGTGCTGCGCGAAGATGTGGTCAAACCGTCCATGAGCCGCGAAGAATTTCTCAAGAACGCGCCAAAGTCTGAGCGCGGGTATGTCAAAGTGCCGACAGTTTTAGGCGACGAGTAAAAGGATTCGCCATTAGGGATTACGGTACTCGAACTTTAATATTCAGTGCTCGAATATCGATGGTCACCAGAGAGCACTATGGAATTAACTCAACTATCCATCCGAGAAGCCCATGAACTTCTCACCACCAAGAAAATCTCATCCGTCGAATTGACTCAAGCCATGCTCGACCGCATCCACGACGTGGACAAGAAGGTCAAGTCTTATGTCACAGTCACGGATGACCTTGCGCTCGAACAGGCAAAGAAAGCCGATGAGCGCATTGCCAAAGGCGAGAACGTCACCCCGCTGACGGGCATCCCCTTTTCGATGAAAGATTGCATTTCCACACGGGATGTCCGCACGACTTGTTCTTCAAAGATTCTTGAAAATTACATCCCGCAATACAACGCCACTGTCACAAACAAACTCGCGGATTCTGGCGCGGTCCTCGTCGGCAAGACCAACATGGACGAGTTCGGCATGGGTCCTCCTTGCGAGAATTCCGCCCTCTTCCCCACTCATAACCCATGGACTTGAACGCGTCCCCTGGCGGTTCGAGCGGCGGCGGCGGCGAGTATGTCAGCCAGTCTTTGCACCTTCTCCATCGGCGAAGATACAGGCGGCTCTGTCCGTATGCCTGCGGGCTTTACCAACGTCACAGGCATCAAACCCACCTACGGACGTGTTTCCTCGCTACGGTCTTATCGCGCTTGCATCGTCTTTCGATTGCATTGGCCCATGACCCGCGACGCCTACGACTGCGCGACCGTCCTCGAACACATCGCAGGTCACGACCCGCATGACAGCACAACATACAATTCCCCCGTTCCCAACTACACTGCAAACATCAACAAGCCCGTCAAGGGAATGAAACTCGGCATTCCGAAAGAATATTTCGTGGCAGGCATGGAAGCAGGTGTTGAGTCCGCTATGCAAGAAGCGATCTGCACCTACGAAAACCGGCATGGAGATTCACGAAGTCTCGCTCCCCCACACCAAATACGGCTTGCCCGTTTACTATCTTCTGCTTTCGCCGAAGCCAGCGCCAACCTCGCCCGCATGGACGGTACGCGCTTTGGTCTCTCCGTTTCGACGGCGCGAAGGATGTCATCGACATCTATCTCAAGACTCGCCACGAAGGTTTCGGCGATGAAGTCAAGCGCCGCATCATGCTTGGCGCGTACGCTCTCTCTGCCGGATATTACGACGCGTATTACTTGAAGGCACAGAAAGTGCGCACGCTTCTTCGTCGGGACTTTGAAACTGCTTTTTCCTCCGTTGACCTTCTCCTCGCCCCGAACCTGTCCCACCACCGCTTTCAAACTCGGCGAAAAGACCAGCGACCCGCCTGAAATGTACCCTGGATATTTACGTCGTCGCCACCAACCCCGCTGGCGTCCCTGCCCTTGCGCTCCCCGCTGGATTCTCCAACAACATGCCCGTCGGTATGCAGCTCATCGGCAAGCACTTGGACGAGTCAACTCTGTTCCAAGTCGCGCATGCCTACCAGCAAGTGACCGATTGGCATAAGCAGCAACCGAATTTATAATCCCCGTAGGGCGACCCGCGAGTCGCCCCCTTGCAATTGATTTTCGTACACATAAAAAAATGTAATCCTGAGATTTTGTATCCACGCCTAGATCATGCAAGGCACGCAACAATTGAGCGCGATGATCGGTGGCATGATTAACAACATGAAGAAGCACCTGCCAGAGGATCTGTCTATGTCCTCGTGGATCGGTGATCGGTTTGGAAATCAATTGGTCATCTTGTAAAGCAGCAAGATAAGCGCGGACTTTTTCTCCACCTTATCCCAGTGAGCACGGATGGTATCGCGGTCAGTCTCTACAGTCTCAGGCAATGGATCGCTGGGCTGGATACCTGCAACTCGCTGAAACCAAACATCTTCCACGTCCAGCAAGTGAACGACCTGTTGGCTGATGGAGGCGTGAGAATCTACTTTCTGGTTGAACTACTCAAAGGTCAACGAAGGACATGCTCCCAGACCTTGCGGTTCTGGCAAAGTGATAGTTAGAAATGACGAAAGGCATCTGCATTCATACAAGCTGCTCCTTATATTCAGTGAAATCATTATAGTGCAAGTGTTCTAGAAATCTAAACACTAAGTTCTCAACCTCCATCTCATCCATGCCAGCCAGGTAGCTGTTTGGAACGTTTTGTCCAATGTCGCCCATTGGTACGAGTGGACCCCGACCGTGAACAAGGTCGAAGTGCTGAACACGCCCGAACTAAAAACCTGCAACCGCCAGTTATTCCAACCCAAACTCCAGCCCGTGTTTGACTATAACCGAGCTTAATTCGCTAACTTACGTGGGAGTCAAAATCTCCGGGCATGCATATGGTGGCAGAGCATAGTCGCCAATCAGTCAATGCCAATCAATCTGAAGTCACATTGACCTTCGCCTTCAACGGCTGGCTTGGCAAACCTAATCGGCAAAATGTGGAAAGATGACCGAAGAATACGTCCAAACCGAAGCACCGTTGAAAAAGAAAGTTGAAAAACCTCTAGACCATAGACGATAGACGACCGACAATGGACAAACATGGTCCATCGTCTATCGTCAATCGTCCATCGTCAATTCACACAACAGCGACTATCCATGACCCATCACGAACCTGCAATCGAATTTGAAATTCAAGGCTATGGTTTTCGTCACCAACTCCAAACAAACCCCAGCCGCTCTGCAGACTATGGCTCCGCGCCTGAGCCGAATAGTGTTAACATCTGCCCCGGTCTGCACGGGGTTGCCGGGTGCCATGCCCGTCGTCAACAAAAAGGCGTCAGAACTTGCCGCGCTGGTCGGTCTCGCAAGAACTGTTCCATCAACAAGCACAACACCTTCGCGCGCAAAAAATTATTACTACCCCGACCTACCCAGCGGTATCAGATCTCGCAATACGAATTGCCGATCGCAGAAAAAGGGTACTTGACAAGGGGCTGGTTTCCCAACCCTCCCAAAGGAAAGAGGGGGATTTAATCTCCTCCCTGCGGAGAAGGGCTGGGGATGATAAAAGTACCGCGTTCACATCGAAGAAGACAGCCGGCGAAACTTGCGCACGAAAAAATCATGCGCTGGTCGATTTCAATCGCGTAGCGTCCCCTTGCTTGAGATCGCCTCTGAGCCTGAGATCTGCACCGTTGAAGCCGCAATTGATTACGCCACGAAGGGGGGCGCGATCTTGCGTTATCTCGGCGTGAACTTCTGGTGACATGGAAAAGGCGTTACGCTCGGAGGCCAACATTTCAGCAAGCGCCCCGTCGGCAGCGATGAGTTTCGCACGCGCACCGAGATCAAGAACTTCAACAGCCTTCCGCGCGGTTGTCCGCTGCGCTTCGCGGCCATGAGATCGAACGTCTGATCAAACTTTATGAAGAAGGCGGCACGGTCGGGCAGGAAACTCTCGGCTGGGGATGAGTTTCGTGAAGTGACGACCAGCCAACGGTCGAAGGAAGAGGCGCACGACGAACGCTACTTCCCGAGCCTGACCTGCCTCCCCTACAATTATCGGATGCGTGGATCGAGTCGATCTCCAGCCAATTACCCCAACTACCTTTAGCAAAGACCGCCCGTTTGATTTCGGGATCTGGCTTAATTCCGTCCGGCGCGCGTTTTTCACCCTGAGCGGACTCACGCCAAGTGCTTTGAGAGCGGGCTCGCGAACGGTGCCGGCTCTGCGGGGACCATCCACGCGTGGGATCGCGGGCGAATTCATGCGCTACTTGAACGAATCAGGTTTAAGCATTGACGATGTAACTCTCCCTGAAACTAAACTGATCGACATGGTGACGTAAAATTCCATTTCGGCGCCAAATGCGCAGGCAAGACCAGGCGGACTGAACTCTTCTGGCAATGGCGGCGACCCGGCGCAGATCGTCAAAGAAAAGCAATCTTTGCAAATGACAGATGTGGACGCCATTCCAAGAATTGGCAGGACAAAAATTCTGGAACGACAACCCCAAAGAAGTGGACAGAGTGTCCTGCAGGCAAAGACTCTTCTTCCAATGGTTCATGGTCAGGTCGCGAGGTCCACGAAAGGCAAAGCAGACCCGAAATCGTTGCGAAGAGTTGATGGTGAAGGGCTTAAAAGCATGGAAGAGACATTTAAAAATACAATTTATAAGTGGCTGTTGTTTTTCAATACCCCTTCATTACAGTCTGGGGGGTTAAACTCAAGTCTATGCTAAAGATGAGGCAAAAGGAATTGAGGACCTGCGGACGAGCAAACTTTCACGCACTGCGTGAACGCTTGGGGATGAGCATTTTGGAAGACGAATGCGGACCCAGGTGGATCATATCCTCAACGTCATAAAGGCTGTGTAAGGGGTCGTTCCATCACGAGAACATTCCGCGTTTGAGAAATTTGTTGAGTTTACTCTACGGATAAGCGGGCTAAAAAGATCTGGGAACGTAAACGCACTACAGTTCATTGTTCGGGAAACCTGTCCCCTTCCCCAACCTGCCTGATGCCTCAACGGGTTGCGTGTATCCTTCATCTTTCCGATATTCATATTGACGGCTACCCTTGTTTTGGGAAGCATATTGCCAGGGCTATTTCAGGCTGAGCCTTCGACCTTTGCGTTGTGAATGGCGACTTACTCTGGGATACCGCGCTACCTGCATATTGTTGAAGAACTGGGTAGCCTCTGGCACCTGCCTTGTAGTGCATGGAGCCTACGGAATTCTTGGCAACCATGATTTATTGAAATGGTACCCATGATCGAATCAGGGGATTCCCTTGTTGATGAACGAAGCATGCACTCGACACCAATGGAGAAAACTTGACTGTCGGTCCGGACGATGCCCATTTTATTTGCAACAAGATTCTCAACAGTTATCAAAAAAATGTGCCGTCGGATGCAGTCACCCCCGACATACCCTGAACTGCTCTCCTCGAGGCAGGAGTTGGGTTTTGCCCACTTTAATCGTGCGTATACCCATGCCGCGGAAATGTCTCAGCTGCGAGTGGATCCTTATCCTGAGAAATGCCCGCTGCAAATCGAAATATATTGCTGGCAGTGGAAGTAGCAACGAGGTGAACGGATACACTTCCGCGGGCGGGGGTTGTTCGGGTAAGCGTCTGAGGTTCTATTGTCCGCCGGAGATCGTCGTACATACCTTGAAACAGAAATAGGTATCATCCGAATAGTATGACACAGCCATCTTTTGATGACTACGTTTTTATTATCTACCCACCCGGGAATGCTACAAAATTCAACTGCATTCTCCAAACAACATTCCGAAAAGGAGTCTTTATGCCAGCCCCAAAGAAACGTTTAGTCACTCGCCGAAGACCTGTATTCCCCTAACACTCATCGAATGGGCATTTCACCCGATAAGTGGCACGTTGCGTATCGCAAAGGGCGAGTGGACCGCAAAAACTGAGAAAAATATGGCAACTTGTGGGTCGTCCCGGCGGAGGCGGTGAGCCGCAATAGTTCACGTACATGGCAATCAGTCAGATTATTCTCCGGGAGTTGGTCACCGGATGGAAATACGATCGCCTTCCTCTTCCAGCCGCGCGGGAAATGACAACCCGCAAATTCATCCCAACTCCCTTGAGATGGCGGTGGGTCTACCGCAAAGTTTACGTCCATTGACGGGGGGATCGACCGCGTAGGCTGGTCGCCCGATGGGCGAGAACCGTTGTGTACAATCCGCAAGACGGAGGCAGAAGAGTTGAAACGCGAAAAAGATGAGCAGAAGAAAAAGTTTTTGGGCGGTGGTGCGTCATTACACACGTCTCTTTATAAGATGGATACGCTGGCTACCCTCCCGACGAGCGGACCTCACATTTGGGGGTCGTCGATGCGCGTACGGGCAAAGGCAAGCAATCAACTGAGGTGCCGTACGGGAGAATTTTCCGCCCCATTCGCCTGATGGCAGGTCGATTGCTTATGGACATCCAATCGCTCAGAAGATCCCCGATGCTAATGTTGAACACGATGACATCTTCTGTCATGCCTGCAGATGGCGGCAAGCCGCGTAAGTTCTTCAATATCACACCACTTGGGGCAAAGTTCTTTCTCGTATTCTCGCCTGATGGCAAATGGCTGGCGTATTTAGGCACCGAAGGCGAAACACTTGGATTATCAGAACACGAGTTTATGGGTAGTGCCCAAGGATTCTAATCTGAACCGGCTCGGGAAACCTGACCAGGAAATATGACCCGTATACCGCGGCAGATATCATCACCGATTTTGCCTCGGCGGAGACGGTTGCGCCTGTGTGGTCGAACGATGGAAAAGCTATCTACTTCCAGGCAGCAGTTCACGGGTCCACGGTATTGAAGCGGATCGACATCGCTGGGTGTGCTGAATGCCACGGGAAGTGATCGGCGAAGGCGGCGCGCTGGGAACTATCTCGTTCGACAAATCCCAAAAACAGGTGGCGTATTTTTATGGAAGTATGCACGATACGCCGCAAGTCCATGTGCGCGAGTTGGGCGGCAGCACGGTGCGATATCTGACACACATCTGTCGCGATTATTTTGTTGTTGCAGGTGAAGGCTCAAGGTGGAAGAGGTTTGGCACAGCGGCGCGGACGGCACCGACCTGCAAGGCTGGATCATGCGTTCCGCCCAATTTTGACCCGAACAAAACCCAGTATCCGTCCATCCTCCAAATTCACGGCGGACCGTGGACGCAGTATGGCAAAAGTTCCTCGCGCCGGAGTTTTAATTATTTTGCGTCGAACGGCTATGTGGTGTACTTCACCAA